>JAXHTF010000329.1 GCA_034211275.1 Acidobacteriota bacterium | reverse complement strand
GTCCCCAGCAGTCCCGACAGATCCGGCAAGAAGCCCCGCGAGGGGTTGAAACCCCTCGCTACTGTATAGCGGCCTCCGGGTCCGGAGGACGCCGCCCCCGCCCACCCCGGAGCCGGCTGGAAGCCGGCCCTCCCAGGGGATTTATCCCCGAAAGGCTCGCTCCGAGGCTCCAGCGTCGGAGCCCGGGGAGACGCTCCAGCGTCGGGGGAGGGGGTGTCGCTCCGGCAGCCTCGCGAGGGGTTGAAACCCCTCGCTACTGTATAGCGGCCTCCGGGTCCGGAGGACGCCGCCCCCGCCCACCCCGGAGCCGGCTCCAAGACGTCGCTCCCAGGAGGGTTCCGGGGTGGGTTCCTGGGTGGGAAGGGGGTGTCGCCCCGGCAGGGGCGAGATGTACTAGCGAGGGGTTTCAACCCCTCGCGGGGGCTACCGGAAAGACACGAGGGGTTGAAACCTCTCACGGGGGCTTCGCGGCTGGTAACCTCTCTCCCCATGAGCAGCACGAGCACCGCCCTCTCCGACACCGAGCTCCTCGCCCGGCTGGTGGCCTTCGATACCACCAGCTGCAACTCCAACCTGCCGCTGGTGGAGTTTCTCTGCGACTACCTCGACCGCCCGGGGGTGGAGATCGTCCGCAACGCTTCGCCGGAGGGCGACAAAGCCAACCTGGTGATCTACGCCGGCCCACCGGTGGATCCGAAGACCCGCGAGGGGCTGGTGCTCTCCGGCCATATGGACGTGGTGCCGGCGCTGGAGCCGGAATGGACCTCCAACCCCTTCTCCCTGGACGACCGGGACGACCGCTTCGTGGCCCGCGGCTCGGCGGATATGAAGGGCTTCCTGGCCCTCGCCGCCAACCGGCTGCGGTCCGCCGAGAAGCTCACCCGGCCTCTGGTGCTGGTCTTCACCTACGATGAAGAGGTGGGCACCGTCGGTGCCTGCCATCTGCGCCACAGCTGGCCCCGGGACCGTCCCCTACCGCGCCAGGCGGTGATCGGTGAGCCCACCACCCTCAACGTGGTCCGCATGCACAAAGGCCACCTCAAGATGCGCGTCACCCTCCACGGCGTGCCCGCCCACAGCGGCTACCCGCACCTGGGAGTCAACGCCATCGAGCCCGTCGGGCGGGTGATCCTCGCCCTCACCGGCCTGCGCCGCCAGCTGGAGACCGAGCAGCCGCCGCACCACGGCTTTTTTCCCCAGGTGCCCTACGTCGCCCTCAACGTCGCCCAGATTCACGGCGGCACGGCGGTGAACATCGTCCCCGAGCGCTGCGTCCTCGACGTCGGTGCCCGGGTGCTGCCGGGAATGGACTCGAAGGAGATCGCCGAGCGCATCCGAGCCGAAGTCGAACGGGTCACCGCCTCGGACCGTTGCGAGGTGGAGCTGCTGGGGGACAGTCCGCCGCTGCTGCTCTCCGAGGACGCGCCCCTTTGCCATCATCTCTACGACCTTGTGCACCAGGAGGAGACCCACAGCGCCTCCTATGCCACCGACGCCGGCTGGCTGCAGCAGCTGGAGATGGATTGCGCGGTCTTCGGCCCCGGCTCCATCGAGGTGGCCCACAAGCCCAACGAGTTCATCCCGAAGGACCAATTCGCCCGCGGGGGCGAGCTTCTCGACCGTCTAATCCATGAGCTCTGCCAGGACGGCGCGGACTCTGGCCCGAGCCCCACCCCATGAGTACGCAAGGCGAAGCTCCCAGCGCCGCCGCCGGAGAGATCTGGGAAGCGGATCTGACCTGGACCGGCCGCCGGTTCGAGACCGGCGTGCGTCTGGAGATCGGGGCCAGCGGCTCCCTGCTACGGGTGGGCCAAGACCTTCCGGAGCCCCATCGGCGCCTGCGCCGGCGGGCGCTGCTACCAGGCTTCGTCAACGCCCACTCCCACGCCTTCCAGCGAGGCCTCCGAGGTCTCGGCGAGACCTTCCCCCAGGACGCCGGGAGCTTTTGGACCTGGCGGCGGGCGATGTACGGCCTGGTCGCCGACCTCGACGCGGACAGGCTCCACCGCCTGTGCCTCCAGGCCTTCCGCGAGATGCTGGCGGCGGGCATCACCACCGTCGGTGAGTTTCACTACGTCCATCACCTGAACCCCGAGCCCGGGGATGACTTCACCTTCGACGAGGTGGTGCTGCGGGCCGCCGCCGAGGCGGGAATCCGCATCGTCCTGCTCCAGGCCTATTACGCCACCGGCGGCGTCGGTCAACCTTTGGAGGGTGCCCAGCGCCGCTTCCGCATCGATTCTCTGGAACGCTACTGGCAGCAGATGGATCACCTCGCCGGACTCCTCGAGCCGCGCACCCAAAGCCTCGGCGCCGTCGCCCACAGCCTACGGGCGGCGCCACCGGATGCGGTGCAAGAGCTCCACGCCGAGGCCCGGCGGAGGAAGATGGTGCTGCACCTCCACGTCGAGGAGCAACGTCAAGAAGTGGACGCGGTGGTGGAGACCTGGGGGCGCCGCCCCCTGGAGCTGCTGCTGGAGCACTTGCCGGTGGGGCCGGGGCTCACCGCGGTGCACTGCACCCACACGCCCCCGGCACACCTGCGCAGTTTCGCTCAAGCCGGCGCCAACGTGTGCATCTGCCCGCTGACGGAAGCCAACCTCGGCGACGGCATCGCCTCTCTACCGGCTCTGCAACAGATCCCCGAAGGCCTCGGCGCCCTCTGCCTGGGCACCGACTCCAACGCCCGCATCTCCATGCTCGAGGAGATGCGCTGGCTGGAGTACGTCCAGCGACTCCACACCGAGTCCCGCGGCGTTCTGCGCAACGACCACGGCGACATCGCCCCCAGCCTCCTCCACGCCGCCACCCGCGCCGGCGCCACGGCTCTCGGCTTGCCCACCGGCCAGCTCGTCCCCGGCGCCCCCGCCGACCTCATCCTGGTGGACCTCGACGCCCCACAGCTGGCGGAGCTGGACGAAAACAGTCTGGCGGCAGGGCTGGTCCTGGGCGCCGGCGACGCAGTGATCCGCGAGGTCTGCGTCGGCGGCCGCTGGGTGATCGGCAACTCCGCCACCGCTTGATCATTTCCACCCGCAGGGCAGAAGTTTCCGCAGAACAGTATTTTCTTGACGAAAACTTAGCCCTCGTCTAATCTAAAAGAATAGGCAAGCAGACAGATCAGGATCGCTCGATGTGTCTCGACCACCGAGCCATCCCACCACCGAGCTGGTCGGCTGCCACCTTTTCGTCTTCGCGCACGGGTGGGCGAAGACGAACCCC
>JAXHTF010000328.1 GCA_034211275.1 Acidobacteriota bacterium | reverse complement strand
GCTGGCGGGGCGATGGGGAGCTGGAGTTCCTGGGCCGCTTCGACCACCAGGTGAAGGTGCGGGGCTTCCGCATCGAGCTGGGCGAGGTGGAGTCGGCGCTGCTGTCCCACGAGTCGGTGCGGGACGCGGTGGTGGCGGCGTGGGGCGTGGGTAGCTCGCAGCGGCTGGTGGCTTATGTGGAGACAGGTCGGGAAGAGCCGGAGGGCGACGAGGGGCATGACCCGCGCTTGGTGCAGGCGCTGAAGACGCAGCTGCGGGATCGTCTGCCGGACTACATGGTCCCGTCGGAGATCCTGGAGATGGCTTCGTTGCCGCGCACGCCCAACGGCAAGGTGGACCGCAAGGCTCTGCCGGAACCGGCGGGTGTGCGTCCGGAGCAGGCGGGTCGCTACGTGGCACCGCGCAACCAGACCGAGGCGCTGGTGTCGGAGATCTGGGCACAGGTGCTGGATCTGGATCGGGTGGGCGTGACAGATGGCTTCTTCGACCTCGGTGGCCACTCGCTGCTGGCGACCCAGGTGATGTCGCGTCTGCGTGCCGCCTTCGGAGCTCCCATTCCACTGCGGGCTCTGTTCGAGGCTCCGACGGTGGCGGAGCTGGCGCGGGAAGTCGAGCTGGGGCGCCGCGCGGCGGGCCAGGGTGCTCCGCCGATGGAGCCGGTGCCGCGAGATCAGGACCTCCCCCTCTCCTTCGCCCAACGGCGCATGTGGTTCCTGGAGCAGCTGGAGCCCGATGCCGCGGCCTACAACATTCCTCTGCCGCTACGTGCCGAGGGGCCGCTGGATCAACGGCTGGTGGAGTCGAGCCTGAATCGCATCCAGCACCGTCACGAGACCTTGCGCACCCGTTTCGGCGAGGTGGATGGCCGCCCGGTGCAGATCATCGACGAGCCCCGGGACCGGATGCTGCCGGTGGTGGACCTCGTCGGCCTCGCCCCCGATGCGCGGGAGCAGGAAGTGCTGCGGCTGGCGAGCGTCGACGGCCAGAGACCCTTCGATCTGGTTCACGGGCCACTGATGCGAGCCTGCCTGGTGCGGCTCGAAGAGCAGGTTTCGGCGGTGCTCTTCAACATGCACCACATCGTTAGCGACGGTTGGTCCCTCAACGTGTTGGTGGAGGAAGTTTCGGAGCTCTACCTCAGCGCCCTCGAGGGCGATGAGCCGGATCTGCCGGAGCTGCCGATTCAATACGCCGATTTCGCCGTGTGGCAACGCGGCTGGCTCCAGGGCGAGGTGCTCGACGAGGAGCTTGGCTATTGGCGCGAGCAGCTAGAAGGCGCCCCACCGGTGCTCGATCTGCCCACCGACCATCCCCGCCATCCGGACCTCGAGCCGCTGGCGGCCAGCCGAACGATCATCCTGCCGGAATCCCTGACGCGGGAGATCCACGCCCTCGGCCGCGGGCAGCAGGTGACCCTGTTCATGACCATGCTGGCCGCCCTCGAGTGGTTGTTGGCCCGGTACTCCGGCCAGGACGACCTGACCATCGGTACTCCCATCGCCGGTCGCAATTACCTGGAGACGGAGAGTCTCATCGGCTTCTTCGTCAACACCCTGGTGCTGCGCGGACGGATGGAGGACGACCCGACCTTCCTCGACCATCTGGCGCGGGTTCGGGAAACGGCCCTCGGTGCCCACGGACACCAGGAGGTTCCCTTCGAGCGGCTGGTGGAGGAGCTGCAGCCGGAGCGCGACTTGGAACATTCGCCGCTCTTCCAGGTGCTGTTCAGCGTCGAGACCGAAGGCCGCCAGGCTCTGGACCTGCCGGAAGTCCGGTTGGAGCCCTTCGAGGAACAGCTGGGGATGGCCAAATTCGATCTCAGCTTTGCGGTCCAGGACACCGCGGAGGACCTCAGCTGCACGGTGGAATACGTGTCGGCGCTGTGGGATGGCAGCACCATGGAGCGGATGCTGGGACACTTCCAGGCGCTCTTGGAGAGCGCCGTGGCGGAGCCCGAGCGGCGGCTGACGGACCTGTCGCTGTTGAGCCCGGCGGAGCGCCATCAGCTGCGCCACGAATGGCACGGCGGAGCGGTGCCGGCGGGGACCGATACCTCGTTGGTGGAACCGTTCCTGCGCCGGGCGGCGGAGGAGCCCGCGGCGCCGGCGCTGGTGTGGAGCGGCGAAGTGCTGTCCTACGGCGAGCTGGCGGCGCGCAGCGGCGCGCTGGCGGCGGAGCTGCAGCGCCGGGGAGTGGCGGCGGAGAGCCCGGTGGGCATCTGCCTCGAGCGCAGTCCCAACCTGGTGGTGTCGGTGCTGGCGGTACTCGCCGCCGGCGGCACCTACGTGCCGCTGGATCCGGCCTATCCGGAAGATCGTCTGGCCTTCATGCTGGAGGATTCGGGTTGCCGGTGGGTGATCACCGACGAGGCTTCGGCGCAGCGTCTACCGGTGCTGGAAGGCGTCGAGACGGTGGCGCCGGAGGTTGCGCCGGAGGCCGGTGCCGCGGAGGCGCTGGCGGAGCAGGGCTCGGTGTCCGTCGATCCGCGGCAGCTGGCCTATGTGATCTACACCTCCGGCTCGACGGGTCGTCCCAAGGGCGTGGCCATCGAGCACCGCAACGCCTTGAGCATGGTGCGCTGGGCCGCTTCGGCGTTCCGCCGGGAGCAGCTGGCGGGAGTGCTGGCGGCGACGTCGGTGTGCTTCGATCTGTCGGTGTTCGAGCTCTTCGTGCCGCTGTCGGTGGGAGGCACGGTGCATCTGGTAGCGGATGCGCTGGGTCTGCCGGAGGCGGCGGAGGAGGCCGTGTCGGGAACGGCGGTGACGCTGCTCAACACGGTGCCTTCGGCGGCGCGGCAGCTGCTGGAGCTGGGGGATTGGCCGTCGTCGGTGGCGACGGTGAACCTGGCGGGCGAGGCGTTGCCGCGGGAGCTGGTGGAGCGTCTGTACGCGCAGCCTTCGGTGAGCGGTGTGTGGAATCTCTACGGTCCGTCGGAGGACACGACGTATTCGACCTTCGGGCGAGTGCCGGAAGGGGAGGACCGGATGCCGTCCATCGGACGTCCGGTGTCCGGAGGCCGGGCTTACGTTGTGGACCGGTCGGGCCAGGAAGTGCCGCTGGGAGTACCCGGGGAGCTGTGGCTGGGCGGTGCCGGACTGGCCCGGGGCTACCTGGGCCGGCCGGGGCTGACGGCGGAGCGCTGGGTGGTGGATTCGTTCAGCGGGGAGTCGGGCGCCCGGCTGTACCGGACCGGCGACCGGGTGCGCTGGCGGGGCGATGGGGAGCTGGAGTTCCTGGGCCGCTTCGACCACCAGGTGAAGGTGCGGGGCTTCCGCATCGAGCTGGGCGAGGTGGAGTCGGCGCTGCTGTCCCACGAGTCGGTGCG
>JAXHTF010000327.1 GCA_034211275.1 Acidobacteriota bacterium | reverse complement strand
CTTGACCTGGTGGTCCCGGCGCCCCAGGAAATCCACCCGGCCGTCGGCGCGAAAGCGGGCCAGGTCGCCGGTGCGGTAGAGGCGCTCGCCCTCCCTTCCTCCCAGAGGGTCGGGGACGAAGGCCTGGGCGGTGCGTGCCGGGCGGCCCAGATAGCCTCGAGCCAGCCCCACGCCCCCCAGCACCAACTCCCCGGCGACCCCTGCCGGCACCGGCTGGAGAGCCTCGTCCACCACGTAGCTCCGGACCCCCGGCAACGGCCGGCCGATGGCGTGCTCGACGCCGCTCCCCGGCTCCGCCACCCGGCTTGCCACCGAGATCACCGTCGCCTCCGTGGGGCCGTAGAGATCCATCATCTGGTAGGCGGCGCGATCCGTTCCATCCGCCAGCGAGGGGCCCCGGTGCAGCCGGTCGCCGCCGACGAAGAGCATCTCCACCGACCAGTCCTCCGGAGACGGCAGGTCCTGCTGTCGAGCCAGGCCGGCATCCAGCTCCTCCATCACCACCTCCGCCAGTGGCGTCGGCAGGAAGGTCTGGCGCACCTGCCGTTGGTGCAGGAAGCGAATCAGTTCCGGCGGCTGGGAGACCACCGCCGACGGCACCGGCACCAGCGTCGCCCCCAGCGCCAGCGACGACCACAGCTCCCACACCGAAGCATCAAAGCCCGGCCCCGCCAACAGCGTCGTGCGCACCCCTGGACGACGACCCCAGCCGTCCGCCGACGGCTCGCCGTGGAGGCTGCCGTGCCAGGCCACCAGATTGGCCAGCCCGCCGTGGGTCAGCAACGTGCCCTTGGGCTGGCCCGTCGAGCCGGAGGTGTAGATGACGTAGGCGGCGTCGGCGGCCCGGGGAGTGGGTAGGGCCCCATCCCCCAACCCTCCGTCTGCCGCAGCAGGAGGCTCGGCGCCGGCGACCACCGTCTCGACCCCGGCCGCTCGGAACGCCTCGATCAGCTCCTCGTCTGCCTCGCGGCCCACGAAGACCCGCGCCGCCCCGGCGTCCTCGGCCATCCACGCCAGCCGCTCCGGTGGATGAGCCGGATCCAAGGGCAGGTAGGCGCCGCCGGAACGCAGCACCGCCAGCGCTGACACCACCAACTCGGTGGAGCGCTCCAGGCAGAGGGCGACGATGGGCTCCTCGGCTCCATTCCGCTCCAAAAGCCAGCGTTCTCGAAGCCAGTGCGCCCAGCGGCGGGAACTTTCTTCGAGCTCCCCATAGGTCAGGGGCGAGTCGGTGTCGGAAAGGACCGCCGGCAGATCGGGATGGCTTTCCGCCCACCGCAGCACCGCCGGCAGCACCGTTTCCCGGCCGGAGCTCGCCAAGCCAGCCGAGCTCTTCAGGCCCGTCAGGCCAGCCCGCGCGCTGCCGCCGGCGTGGCTCCAATCCCACAGCAGCTGCTGGCGCTCAGCAGGGCCGGTCAGCTCTACCTCCGACAGGCGCTGGCCCGGGTCGTAGGCCAGGGCTTCGAGCATCCGCCGCAGATGGCCCACCCAGCGCCGGACGGTACTGCGGTCGAAAAGCTCGGTGCTGAAGAGGACAGCTCCCGCGAGGCCGGTCCTCTCTAGATTGGCCCTCCCTAGATTGGCATCCCCTGAGCCTCCCTCCGGCTCCAGCGACAGGATCAAATCCTGCTCGGTGAGGCCGCGATCCACCACCTCACCGGCGGCGGGCTCCAGGCCTTCCAGCTCCAGGCGCGCCGCCGGCGCGTTCTGCAGCGCCAGGGTGACCTGGTAGAGCGGCGCGTGGCTGCGCCCGCGGTCCGGAGCGACCTCCTGGACCACTCGGGCGAAGGGCACCCGGGCGTGGCTCATGGCTTCCAGGGTGTGTTTCTTAGCGGCCTCCAGCAGCTGATTCAGACTCGGATCGCCGCCCGGGGTGGCGGAGAGCTGGTAGCGCAGCACCACGGTGTTGACGAAGAAGCCGATGAGCCCTTCTACTTCCTTGCGGTCGCGACCCGCCACCGGCACGCCCACCGCCAGATCTCGCTGGCCGGACCAGCGCGAGAGCACCGCCGCCCAGCCGGCGGCCAGCATCATGAAAAGAGAAGTGCCCGCGGCCCGCCCCCGGGCTTCCAATGCCTGCCGTAGCGCCGGCGACAAGCGCACCGGCAGCTGCTCCGCCGCCAGGGTGCGCACCGGTGGCCGGGGACGATCCGCCGGCAACTCCAGCGGAGTCAGCCCTTCCAGCCGCCGGCGCCAGAACTCCAGATCCGCCGTCGGTGGTTCTTCCTCCAAACGCCGCCGCTCCCACACCGCGTAGTCGGCATACTCCAGCTCCGGATCCGCCGACTTCGAGGAGGAGAGCCGCGAAGCATTCAGCTCGCCGGCATAGAGCGTCCCCAGCTCTTTTTGCAGGATCGCCAGGGACCAACCGTCAAAGACCAAGTGATGCACCGCCAGCCCCCAGCGATGATCCCAGGGACCGAGGCGCAAGAGCAGGGTCCGCAACAGCGGTGGACGGGAGAGGTCGAAGGGTCGGGTCGCCAGGGTCTGCAGGTGGCCATCGCAGAGCTGCTCTGCGACGGCTTCGGGGAGAGCGCTGAGATCCACCACCGGCAAGAGCTCGGAGGCAGCCGGCACCGGCCGGGACTCCTGCCGCGCGCCCTCTTGCGCCTCGACGAAGGCCGTGCACAGGACCCGATGGCGGCGCAGCAGCGCGCCCAGAGCCCGGGCCAGGGCTCGCGGCTCCAGCGCCCCCCCCAGCGAGAAGGCTCGGCAGATGTTGAACAGACCGGTGTCGGGCATCAGCCGCTCCAGGAACCACAGCCGTTCCTGGGCGCTGGTCAGGGGCACCGCCTGGCCGCGGTCGCGGGTGGGAATGCCGGTGCGGCCGCCACGCCCCTCCCGAGCCTTGCGCAAGCGTTCCCGAATCAGCCGCCGGCGCTCCGCCTGCGGGTCGTGGACGTCACCGCTCATGGTGTCTTGGCCTTCATCCGTCCGTGGCGCCGAATTCCCTCCGCCAGCCGTTCCACGATCTCGCCTCGGAGCAACGAGAAGTGATTGCCGGGCAGATCCATCGCGGAGAGCTCCGGTCCCAAGAGGCGCCGCCAGCCGTCGACGGCATAGGCCGCCCTCGCCTCACCGGCCGCTGTTTGACCGCCCGACGCCTGGAAGAGCACCACCGGCGGCTCCTTCCCGCCGGGCCGCCGAGGATCGTAGGATCGCAGCGCCCGGGCATGGCTCTGGAACGCCGCGAAGAGCGCTCCCATCCGCTGGCCCGCCGCACCGCCTTCCACTTCCTGCTCCAAAGCACCGTCGCCGCGTACCGCCCGGCGCACCGCTTCCAGCCTCTCCGCCGGCAGGCCCAGATGCAGCAGGAAGGCGGCGAGCTCC
>JAXHTF010000326.1 GCA_034211275.1 Acidobacteriota bacterium | reverse complement strand
GTCGAAGAGGGCCCGGCCGCCGCCGACGTCGCTCCACCGCTGGACGTCCGCCAGGGAGGAGTATTCGTACTGGCCGAGCTCCGCCTGCTGCTCCTGCAACTTCTGCAGCCAGCTACCGACCTCGGCGTCCGGTGCCAGCTGCACCCGCAGCGGCAGGGTGTTGATGAACAGGCCGATCATCTGCTCGACCCCTTCCAAAGCCGGGGGCCGGCCGGAAACGGTGACGCCGAAGACCACGTCCCGGGTTCGGCTGTAGCGAGCCAAGAGCAGCGCCCAAGCGCCCTGGACCAGGGTGTTGAGGGTCAGCCGGTGGTTGCGAGCGACGGTGTCCAGCTCGGCGGTGAGGGCCGCCGTCAGCACATGGGTCTGCTCCCCGTGGATGCTCGGCAGGCTGTCGTCGGCGGGGCGGTCGTAGACCAGCGGCGTGGGCTCGGCGAAGCCCGCCAGGGTGGTCTGCCAATACTCCTGGGCCGCCTGCTGGTCCTGACGGGTGAGCCACTCGATGTAGTCGCGGTAGGGCCGCCGATCCGGCAGGTCCGGATCCAGCGCCTGGGTCATGCTCTGGTAGATGGTCGAGAACTCTTCCATCACCTCCGGCAGGCTCCAACCATCGAACAGACTCTGGTGCAAGGTGCCGACGGTGCGGTACCGATCGTCGGTCTCGCGCACCAGGAGGAAGCGCAGCAGCGGCGCGGAGGAGAACTCGAAGCCCCGGCGCCGATCCTCGAACAAATACTCGCCCAAGGCTTCGGCCTGCTCCTGAGCCGACAACTCGCGCCAGTCCCGGACATCCACCGGCACCTCGGACTCGGCGTGCACCGCTTGCAGCGGCTGCTCCAGGTCGTCCCAGTGGTATGACGTGCGCAGCACCGGGTTGCGCTGAGCCACCCGCGCCCAAGCCCGGGCGAAGCTATCGACGTCCAGATCGCCGGGGAAGACATTCTGGAACTGGGCGATGTAGGGGCCGTCCTCCGGATCGTGGAGGGTGTGGAACATCATGCCCTGCTGGAGCGGTGACAGCGGGTAGAGGTCCTCCAGGTCGGGGATCTCGCTGGCCAACCGGTCGAGCACCGGCCCTTCGATCTTCGCCAGGGGGAAGTCCGACGGTGTCCAGCCCCCGGCCTCCGGCGACCGGCAGTGCTCCGCCAGACGCTCCAGGGACTGCACGAACGCATCCGCCAACGCCTCCAAGGTCGAGGCCTTGTGGCGGTTGCGGCTGAAGCGGAAGCTGGCGACCAGCTGGCCGCCCTGGACCACCGTCTCGATATCCAGCAGATGGGTGCGCAGAGCATCCTCGCCGGAAGAGGAGCCGACGGGCTCGGTGCTCAGCTCGAAGGGCATCCCCTCGTCGCCACCGCCCTCGGCGTCGTCGCCCCCGGCATCCATCTGCCCCAGATGGGTGAACAGGACCTCCGCGGGACGATGGTGGGCAAGCTGCTCGCGCACCGGCTCCGGACCGTAGTCTCTCAGCAGACCGTAGCCCAAACCGTTGCCCGGAATGGCCCGCACCTGCTCCTTCGCCATCTTCAGCACCGACGCTTCGCCGTCCACACCCCGCAGGTCCACCAACACCGGATAGAGGCTGGCGAACCAGCCGGCGGTGCGCGACAGGTCGACATCGTCGAAGAGATCCTCGCGGCCGTGGCCTTCGAAGTCCACCAGCAACAAGCGCTCGCCGGTCCAGGCCCCGAAAGCCTCGGTCAGGGAGCCCAGCAGCACCTCCACCAGTCGCGTGCGATAGGCCTTGGGAGCTTCCTGGAGCAGCGCCTGGGTCACCTCGGCGCTGAGCGCGCGCTGCACCTCGGACTCGGAGCGGTCGTCGTTGATCCCGCCCTCGAAGTCCACCGGCAGCGGCGCCACGTCTCGACGCGCCGGATCCGCCCAGTACGGGGCCTCCGCGGCCATCGCCTCGCTGGCGCCGTACTCCGCCAGGCGCTCTGCCCAACGCTTGAACGACGTCGTCTTCGGCGGCAGGTCCGGCTTGCCTCCCATCTCCACGGTCGTGTAGATCTCCGCCAGATCCCGCACCACCACTTCCCAGGCGACGTTGTCCATGATCAGGTGATGGGCCACCAGGAACAGCCGCTGGCGCTCCGTCATCCCATGGTCGAAGAGCGCGAAGCGCACCAGCGGCGGACGGTCCACCCGGAAGCTCGCCTGCAGTCTCGCCGCCACCGACTCCTGAGCCTGTCCACGGTGGTCTTCCGACAGTCTCGACAGGTCCACCACCTGGAACGGCAGCTGTAGCTCCGGACCGTGATTGATCTGGCGCCAGCCGTCCTCGACCTGCTGGAAACTGATGCGCATCGCATCGTGGTACGTCAGCAGCTCGGTCAGGGAACGCTGCAGCGGACCCACTTTCCAGCGGTTCTTGAGCTGCAGCAAGACCGGCAACGTCGTGTGGTGCAGGCTCTCCAGCCCCGACTCCAGGAACCAGCGCTGGATCGGCAGCAAGGGGACCTCACCGGTCACCGCCCCCTGCTCCGCATCGATCTCCACGGCGCTGCCCGCCACCGCCGCCAGCTCCGCCACCGTCGAGTGCTCGAAGATCTGCCGCGGCGTCACCCGCAGCCCTTCCCGGTGCAGACGACTGATGATCTTCAAGCTGACGATAGAATCGCCGCCGAGCTCGAAGAAGTCGTCGTTGATACTCACCTGCTCGACGCTCAGCACTTCCTGCCAGACCTTCGCCAGCAGGCGCTCCATGTCGTTGCGCGGTGGCTCGTAGGCCCCTCGCGACGCCAGTCCCACCTCGCGCTCCGCCAGCTTGCGGCGGTCGACCTTGCCGTTGGGGGTCAGAGGAATCGCATCGATGGTGTCGAAGGTCGACGGCAACATGTACTCCGGCAGACGCTGGGCCAGGGCATGACGCACGGTCCCCACATCCAGCTCCGCTCCCTGCTCGCGGGCCTCTTCCTCGAGCACGATGAAGGCCACCAGACGCATCGCCGTCGGACTGCTGTCGCCGCCCACCGGCTTGGGAATCACCACGCATTCGCGAACCGACGGATGGGTCAGCAGGGCTGACTCCACCTCTCCCGGCTCCACCCGGTAGCCGCGGATCTTGACCTGCTCGTCCAGTCGGCCCAGGAACTCCAACGAGCCATCCTGCCGCCAGCGGGCCCGGTCGCCGGTGCGATAGAGCCGCGCCCCAGACCGGTGGGACATGGCATCGGGCACGAAGCGGGACGCGGTCAAGCTCGGACGCCCCAGATAGCCTCGAGCGATCCCGGTGCCGCCGATGAACAGCTCTCCTGGCGCCCCCACAGGCATGGGCTGGCCCAGGGCATTCAGCACGTAGACCTGCTGTCCGGCGATGGGGCGGCCGATGGGCAGATCCAAGGCCGAGGGATCCTCC
>JAXHTF010000325.1 GCA_034211275.1 Acidobacteriota bacterium | reverse complement strand
GCCTTTCCCCTGGCCCATGGGGCGATGATCCTGGTCTTGGTGCTCTTTCAGGAGCTGTTGGCGCGCCTGCTCCTGCTGCCGCCGCTGGTGCGCCGGCTCGGGGCTTGGGGGGGAGGTGCCGTGGTGGTGGTTCTCAGTGCCGTCTTCTTCAGTCCGCTGTTGCCGATGGTGCCCTATGCTTGGGGCATGGCGGTGAGTGGCGTCTTCGCCGCCGCCATGGTCTTCCTCTTTCTGCGCTACGACCTGCTGACCACGCTGCTGGCGGCGCTGACGGCGCAGCTCCTCCCCGCGTGCTTGGTTCTGCTCCACGCCCACGATCCGGCATTGCAGCTCCAGGGCTGGTTGCCGCTTCTGGCGGCGGCGGCGCCGATGCTGGTGGGGCTTCGTTTCGTCACCGGTGAGGAAGAGCTCATCTACCGCTACGACGACGTGCCGCCCCACGTGCGCCGCATCGCCGAGCGCGAACGCCAGCGCTTGGAGCTGCAGACCGCCCGCGGCATCCAGAGCTCGATTCTGCCGGATCTGCCGCCGTCGCTGGCGGGGGTGGATATCGCCCACGCCTACCGCCCGGCCACCGAGGTGGGGGGCGACTTCTACGACGTGTTGGAGCTGGAGGACGGCCGGTTGGCGGTGGCGGTGGGGGACGTGGCAGGCCATGGAGTGTCCAGCGGCCTGATCATGTCCATGACCAAGTCCGCTCTGGCGGTGCAGGTGGCCTACGATCCGGAGGTGGCGCCGGTCTTCGCCACCCTCAACCGTATGGTCTACCAAAGCGCTCGCCGCCGCCTGCTCACCACCCTCTGCTATGCGCTGGTGGATCCCCAGCGCCGCCAGGTGCTCTATGCCAGCGCCGGGCACCTCTTTCCCTACCGAATCCGCGGCGCCGACGGTCCCGAGCCGCGAATCGAGGCCCTGGAGTCGGTGGCCTACCCCCTGGGCGCCCGGCCGATTCTGGAGCTGCGGGCGCGTTCCCTGGACCTCGAGGCGGGGGATTTCCTGTTTCTATTCAGTGACGGCTTGGTCGAAGCCCAAGCCCAGGGCTCGGACGAGGTCTTTGGCTTCCAGCGGCTGGAGCGCAGCTTGGCTTCTCACGCTCATCGTGGGGTCACCGGTCTGCGGGACGGGATCTTCGCCGACCTCGGTGCCTTTGCCGCCGGTGCGCCGCGTCACGATGATCAAACGGTGTTGGTGCTCAGGCTGCCCTGAGCTGTCTCCAGCGGAGCGCCGGGAGGCCCCGGGGCCGGGCGTTTCCTCCTGCGGACGACCTCGTCCGTTCTCAAGTCTTTGTGATAACGTCCCCCGCGAGCCCGCTGGCGCCGGCCCCCAAAGCCGAACACCAACGAACCGCGCGGCGGGCACCCCCCGCGAGCGGTCCCACAGGCGGCAGCGGCCCCTCAAGCAAGCAGTCAAGGAGGAATGTCTTGAAGATTCACGAATATCAGGCGAAGGAGATCCTGCGCCGTTATGGGGTGGCCACGCCTAAGGGCGAGGTGACCGAAGAGGCCGCCCAGGCCCGGCGCATCTGCGAGGAGCTGGGTGGCAAGTGTGTGGTCAAAGCGCAGATTCATGCCGGCGGCCGCGGCAAGGGCGGCGGCGTCAAGCTGGCGGGCTCGCCGGAGGAGGCGGAGCAGGTGGCTTCGCAGATCCTCGGCATGCAGCTGGTGACCCCCCAAACCGGCGACGAGGGGCAGAAGGTCCGCAAGGTGCTGGTGGAAGAACAGCAGAACATCGCCAAGGAGCTCTACCTGGCGGTGCTGCTCGACCGCGCCACCGCCTCTCCCATGGTGATGGCCTCCGCCGCCGGCGGCATGGAGATCGAAGAGGTGGCGGAAGAGGATCCGGACGCCATCGTCCGGCAGCATTTCGACCCCCACCTGGGCATCCTTCCTTTCCAGGCGCGCCGGGTGGCCTCCGGCCTGGGCCTCTCCGGCCGTACTGCCTCCCAGGCGGCGAAGCTGATCACCGCGCTGACCCGCGCCTACATGGACACCGACGCCTCGCTGGCGGAGATCAATCCGCTGATGGTCAACGCCGACGGTGACGTGCTGGCGCTGGACGCGAAGATGGACTTCGACGACAACGCCATGTTCCGCCACCAGGACATCCTGGGCATGCGGGACCTGGCGGAGGAGAACGAGCTGGAGATCGAGGCGGGCAAGTACGGCCTCAACTACATCAAGCTCGACGGCAACATCGGCTGCATGGTCAACGGCGCCGGCCTGGCCATGGCGACCATGGACATCATCAAGCTCTATGGCAGCGAGCCCGCCAACTTCCTCGACGTCGGCGGCTCCGCCAGTCAGGAAGCGGTGCAGAACGCGTTTGAGATCATCATCTCCGACCCCAGCGTGGAAGCGGTGCTGATCAACATCTTCGGCGGCATCGCCCGCACCGACCGCATCGCCCGCGGCGTGGTGGCAGCCATCGAAGAGTTGGGGAATGTCAAGCTGCCGGTGGTGGTGCGCCTCGAGGGCACCAACGTGGAGCAGGGACGGGAGGTGCTGCGGGAAGCGAACTTCGACTTCATCGTGGCCTCGCACATGGCGGACGCCGCCGAAAAAGTGGTTGCGGCGGCGAAAGGAGGTCGGTGATGGCGATCTGGGTCGACAACGATACGCGCCTGTTGGTGCAGGGCATCACCGGTAAGGAGGGGGAGTTCCACGCCCTCGGTTGCCGCGACTACGGCACTCAGGTGGTGGCCGGGGTGACCCCCGGCAAGGGTGGTCAGGACGTCCAGGGCATCCCGGTCTTCGACTCCGTGGCCCAGGCCCGGGAGTCCACCGGCTGCAACGCGACGATGATCTTCGTACCCCCGCCCTTCGCTGCCGACGCCATCATGGAGGCGGTGGACGCCGGCGTCGAGCTGGTGACGTGCATCACCGAGGGCATTCCGGTGCAGGACATGCTCAAGGTCCAGGCCTTCATGGAGGGTAAGAGCAGCCGCCTGGTGGGCCCCAACTGCCCCGGTGTGATCACCCCCGGGCAGGCCAAGATCGGCATCATGCCGGGGCATATCCACAAGCCCGGCGGTGTCGGCGTGGTCAGCCGCTCCGGTACCCTCACCTACGAGGCGGTGTGGCAGCTCTCCAACGTCGGTCTGGGCCAGTCCAGCTGCGTCGGCATCGGCGGTGATCCGGTCAACGGCACCAGCTTCATCGACGTGCTGTCGGCGTTCAAGGACGACGACCAGACCGAGGCGGTGATCATGATCGGCGAGATCGGCGGCAGCGCCGAAGAGGAAGCCGCTGCCTGGGTGCAGGAGAACTTCGACCGTCCGGTGATCGGCTTCATCGCCGGCCGAACGGCTCCTCCGGGCCGCCGCATGGGCCACGCCGGTGCCATCGTCGCCGGCGGCAAGGGTACCGCCGAGGCCAAGATCGAGGCCATGCGGGCCGCCGGCATGCACGTAGTGGATTCCCCCGCCGACATGGGGACCGCGGTGGTCAAGGCTCTCGGCCGCTGACGCCTATGACCTTTCAGCGCTTTCCCGGCGACGGCTG
>JAXHTF010000324.1 GCA_034211275.1 Acidobacteriota bacterium | reverse complement strand
TGCGACCCGAGCCCCGGCCCCGAGGCTGCGATAGGCTCCCGGCGAGCGTTCTACCGCCCGTCGAGAGACCCGTGACCCACCACCGCTACCACTTCGAGCCCGCCGATCACGAGCCCCAGCTACGCGCCGTGCTGGGTGAGCTGGAGCAGCTCGACGTCATCACCCCCCGGGAGCTGGACCGCATCGTGCGCCTCTACCCCAAGGCCGACGGCGCGGTGCTCTCCAAGAGCGAGCTGATCCGCGGCTACCGCTGGCTCGAACGGCGGGCGGGCCGGGATCCGGATGCCGGCGACCTGATCCCGCGGCTGCGCAAGAAGCCCGTGCGCACCCTCAGCGGGGTGGCCACGGTGACGGTGCTCACCAAGCCCTTCCCCTGCCCCGGGCGCTGCATCTTCTGCCCCAACGACGTGCGCATGCCCAAGAGCTACCTCTCCGACGAGCCCGGGGCCCAGCGGGCGGCCCAGCACGCCTTCGATCCCTACCTCCAGACCTACTTCCGGCTGCGCGCCCTGTCCAATATCGGCCACCCGGTGGACAAGGTGGAGCTCATCGTCCTCGGCGGCACCTGGTCCTTCTACCCGGAGGCGTACCAGATCTGGTTCGTGCTGCGTTGCTTCGAAGCTCTCAACGACTTCGTCCCCGCCACCGCTGGCGCCGAGGATCCCGCATCGGCCCTGGCTCCGGGGGCGCTGCCCTTCGAGGAGCTAGCCCTGCATCAGCGCCCGGAGACCCCAGCCCTGGCCAACACCAGGTCCGACGAGGGCGCCGACGCCGACGGGGCAAGGGAGAGCGAAGAACCGGCCACCATCAACGACCGCGCGGGTTACAACCGCACCGTCGCCCGCTTCCTCCGCCAGCACCACGACGGAAGGCTTCTGGACACCTCCGAGGCCGCCACCTGGGAGCAGCTGGAGGCCGCCCAAAACACCAACGAAGGCGCCGCCGCCCGCTGCGTCGGGCTGGTGCTGGAAACCCGTCCGGACCACCTCGCCGAGGACGAGGTGCTGCGCCTGCGCCGCCTCGGCGCTACCAAGGTGCAGATCGGCTTCCAAAGTCTCTCGGACGAGGTCCTGGCCCTCAACCACCGCGGCCACGACGTCGCCGCCACCCGCCGCGCCGTCACCCTGCTGCGCCACGCCGGCTTCAAGCTCCATGCCCATTGGATGCCCAACCTCTATGGCTCATCGCCGGAGCTCGACCTGGAGGACTTCCAGCGCATCTTCGATCAGCCGGAGCTGCGCCCCGACGAGCTCAAGATCTACCCCTGCAGCCTCATCGAGAGCGCCGAGCTGATGGATTATTACCGCCGCGGTGACTGGCGCCCCTACACCGACGACGAGCTCACCGACGTGCTGGTGGGCTGCCTGGAACGGGTGCCGCCGTGGTGCCGCATCACCCGCGTGATCCGCGACATCCCGTCCCAGGACATCGTCGTCGGCAACCAGCGCACCAACTTTCGCCAGCTGGCGGAGCAGGCTTTGGCCCGTCGCGGTGGATGCTGCCGTGACATCCGCAGCCGCGAGGTGCGGGGCCGCCAGGTGCGGGGAGAGGGGCTGCATCTACGAGCCCACGCCTACTCCACCGGCGTGGGAGAAGAAGTCTTCCTGGAATATGTCGACGGCGAGGAGCGCATCGCCGGCTTCCTGCGTCTCTCGCTGCCCGAGGGGGAGAGCTTCGTCGAGGAGCTGAAGGAGAGTGCGGTGATCCGCGAGGTCCACGTCTACGGCGCCCTGGCGGGCCTCGGCGAGGCCGCCGAAGGCCGCGCCCAACATCAAGGCCTGGGCCGCCGGCTCATCGAAGAGGCCGCCCGCCGCGCCGCTACCGCCGGCTATCGCAACCTGGCGGTGATCTCCGCCATCGGCACCCGCGAGTACTACCGCCGCCAGGGCTTCCGGGACGGTCGGCTCTACCAACACCGGGGCTTGAACGGGGCCTCGGGCGGCGGCTAAACCTGCCGGCGCCCGAGGAACCATCGGTCCCAGGTGCTCCTAGGAAACCGCCAGCTGGCGCTCCAGCTGCTCCCGGCGCTGCCACAATTCAGCCCAGCGCTGCCGCGCCCGGATCAGCAAGAGCCCCGCGGCGACCACCAGCGTTCCCCCCAGGGCCGTCGCCGTCAACGCCGCGGAACGCATCTCGGGGTAGATCACCGCCAGCGCCAAGGCACCCAGGGTGAAGGCGCTACAGGCGAGGAGGGCGAGCCAGGAAGCCGTCAGGCGCTGGCGAGCGAAGAGCACCTTGCGGCGGGTCAGCGTGTGGGAGAAGAACACCGCCCACCCCACCGCTACCACGAGCATGGCGGCGAAGGCGACATGAGTGCGGAGTGGCAGGTCCGGCTCGGTGAGCCACAGCGACGCCACCACCACCGCCACCAGGACGTCGGCGAGGAGCAGGAGCGCGTAGAGTCCGCGGCGAACCGGCGACAGCTCCTCCCCCAAACGCCGGCGCATCTCGGCGACGGAGGGTCGGGGGGAGCCGCTCTCGAGAGTGGGAGTGGGAGTGGGGGTCGCAGAATCTGTCGGTCTCATCATCGGTCTCCTTCGCTCAGCAAGGCGCGGCGCAGGCGGGTCCGAGCCCGGTGCAGACGGGATTTCACCGTCCCCACCGGGATCTCCAGCACCTCCGCTACTTCCTGCAGGCTGAGCTCGTGCAAATAGAAAAGGGTGACGGTCTCCCGCTCGGCTAGCGCCAGCTCGGCAACCGCATCGTGGAGCTGCTCCAGTGACTCCAGCTGCGTGAGGGCTAGCTCCTGGCCGGTAGCCGAATCCGAGACCGGATCCACCGGCTCGTCTTCGAGGGAGACCCAATCCGCCTCGGCATATCGGCGACGCAGCCGATCCATCACCGCTCGGCGGGCGATGGAGAACATCCAGGACACGAGCTTGGCCGGATTCCGAAGACCGGGCAGGCCGCGGAGGATACGGAGCCAGATGTCCTGCATCAGCTCTTCCGCCGCCGCCGGGTCCTGCATCATGCGGACGACGAACCGCCACAGCGGTCCATGCCAGCGCTCCACCAGCTGATCAAAGGCCTGGGCCTCTCCCAGCTGGCAGCGGATCGCCAGCAGCTCCGCCTCGGCGGTTCGTTTGTCTTCTTCGGGATTCGGTTTCATATCCTTCGCCTCCACTTCAGTAGTCGGAGGGCGAAGGAAAAGGTTCGCGCCGGAATCAGTCGGCCATCGGCCCTCAATCTCTCAAGGGAACCGGCAGCCCGTCGAGGCTGCGGGCGTTCTTCTCCTGCCGATAAGCTTTGAGCTCTTCCTCGTTCTTGGCGTCCAGATAGCCCTGCAGCGTCTTGCGGTCCCCCAGCAGCTCCATCCGCGGCACGCCGTAGCCGCAGGAGGTCTGCACCAGCTCCACCTCCGCCACGATGATCTGCCGAGTGCCGTGGAAGGCCTCGAAGTGCGGCACCAGCTCATCCCACTCTTTCGCTCCCGGCAGCACCGCGCGGCCCCGGCCGTAGAGCCGCAGGATCAAGGGTTTGGGACCGAAGGAGCAGAACATGAAGGTGATCCGGCCGTTTTCCTTCAGGTGGGCGGCGGTCTCGTTGCCGCTGCCGGTGAGGTCGAGGTAGGCCACCCGCTGG
>JAXHTF010000323.1 GCA_034211275.1 Acidobacteriota bacterium | reverse complement strand
TGCCTTCCGGTTCCACCACCAGACCCGCATAGAGGCCCACCTGCTGGTGGGTCGAGGGACCGAAGTGGTCGTGGGTGAAGACGGTGCGCAGGGTTTGGTCATAGCCTTTGGAGATCAACACCGGATCCGCCCACCAGCGCTGCACCGTGGTCTGGGCACCGAGGTAGTCCGGGAATCCGTTGCAGTTGACGTCCGGGCCGGAGCCGAACCGCGGGTGCGGGCGGGCCACCGGGCAATCGAAGCTCGGTCCCGGATCCGTGGCGCCCTCGTCGCAGCCGTTGAAGTCCCGGATCGCCAGGATGCGGCTCTGGACCTCCTCCGGGCTGAAGCTGCCGTCCTCGTAGTTGAAGCCGTTGCCACCACCGTCGGAGGAGGTGACGTCGAACTTCACCAGATGGATGTGCTGGCCCAGGATGTCCGTCGGGGTGCGCACCTGGAAATCGTCCAGCTCGTATTCGTAGGGTACGAAGTTGGTGAGCTGGAACTCGATGCACTGGCCGCTGTGGGCGCGGAAGAAGAACGGCTCCGGAGGCCGGGTGCCGTCGAGGGTCGGTTGGACGTCGTCCAGCAGCGTGATGATGCGCTGCTGAGGGAAGTGCCAGCCGGATTTGTTGAGCACCACGTCCAGCTGGATATCCGCCGCCTTGTAGGTCCGCAGATCCGTGATGGGGGTGCCGTCGTCCTCGATACAGGGGTCGGCATAGGGTGCGCCGCGCACCGCCTTGCCCTTGTTGAGGGCGAAATTCTTCAGCGACAGGCTGCCGTTGGGCAGCGGCTGCTGATAGCCCGAGGGGTTGTTGTGGAAGTCCATGGCGAGCTTTTCCACCGGCTCGCCGGTCTCGTCCCGAGGCTCGACGGGGATGGACAGCAGATGCTTGTGGAAGTCCAGCCGGGTCTGCGCCGAATCCGCCACGCCGGGTCCATTGACCACGTGCCGTGCCAGACCACCGTCGTCGAGGGTGTCGAGGGGTGGGTGGGGCGGCCGGTGGCCGGCGATGCCCGGGATGTAGAAGGGATAGCCGGGGAAGACCTCGTCCCGCTGGCCGGCCTTCAGGCGTTCCCGGAGCTTGTCCGGGTCCTCGATGATGTCCACCTGCCCGGCGACGATTTGCACCGCCGCAGGCAGTACCGCCATGGGCTGGTTGGGGATTGGCACCACCCCGGGAATCGGCGTTCCGGCGGCGATCTCACCGTCCGGCAGGGCTCGGGACCCGGGTGCCGGCCGCCCCTTGTCGTCGAGCTCCGTGCCCAATTCGAGCACGTCGTGGACACGCCACATGGACCACATGCCCTGGGCGAAATGGGGATAGAAGTGGCAGTGGAAGATGGAATCCCCCGCCGTCTTGTTGCGGTTACCGCTGCCCTCGTAGGCGATCTCGTAGGTGAAGGCGCTGCCCTGACCGATGGCCTGGCTGTCCAGGTAGGTGGAGTCCTCGTCCCGAGGGGAGCGCATCCACTGATGGGCGTGGAGATGGAAGACATGGTGGTCGTCCGACCCCGCGTGGAGGTTGCGGAATTTGACGTGGTCGTTGAGGTAGCTGTGGTAGACGTTGGACGGATCGTCGGGATAGAGCGCCACCGTCGCCTTGGGGCCCTTGTCGGGCTCGCAGGGATCGATGCCGCTGGACGGATCCGGGTCCAAGGTGTCCAGATCGCAGGGGAAGTTGGCCGGGACGTCCACCACCATGGAGGGATCGCCCACCGCCCAGGACGTGAGGAAGAATTCCTCGTAGAGACACTCCACACATTCGTGCACCGGTCCGACCCCCAGCCGGTTGGCCAGGATTTCGGCGCCGATGCCGCCGGTGCCGTAGTTAATGGCGAAGGCGTCCCGGGCGCTGTGGAGGGTGAACTCCAGCTCGTCGTCATAGAACTGCGGGAAGGCCTGCACCGCCGCGATTTCGTCGTGGAAGATGATGGTGAATTCGCGGAACGGTTCTCCGCGGTTGGGATAGACGTCCGTCTTGCCCGGGTAGCCAGGACCGAAATTGCCGCCGCCGGAACCGGTGATGATGGCCGTCAGATCGGAGTGGGCGATCTCCTGGGTGATGGGATCGATCATGTTCAGCTTCGGCCGGCCCTGCCGCAGGCAGTCCTCCGAAGCCGTATAGCGCTCGCTGTAGTCGATGATCGGATAGCCACCGTCGGTGTCGAGGCGGGTGCTGTCCAAGATGGCCTCGGTGACCTGGCTGCGGTACCACTCCGAGCCCTCGGGCTCGACGGTGACGGCGCCGAAGAGGCCCGGCGAGATGGAGCCTGCGTCGCCTTCACCACCGACCGGAGCACCCATGCTGTGCACCACGTAGGAGCCCTCCCGGGCCGCGATGTACTCATAGACGACGGAGCCGCCGGGTTGCACGATGCCGTTGCCGCCGGCGCCGTTCTGACCGATGTTGGCGCCGTCGTCCCGGATGATGTTGCGCAGCTGCAGGCCGACGATGTGGAAGGACGCGGCGCGGGTATGGGGCTGCTCGTCGTCCACCGGGGTCGAAGCCAGCAGGTTCTGGAATTCCACCCGTAGGCAATCCCCCTCGTTGACCCGCAGGACGATGGGCCGGGGCCGCTTGTCCTCCCGCAGCTTGACGTCGCCATATTGCAGCGAGCCGGAATAGCACGCCCCCGGATTGGTGGGGTTGAAGCTCGCCGGCACCACGTCGTGGCGCAGGGCGTAGATCATGCCCTGGGGTTCCAGGGCACCGTAGCGGTTCCAGGCCCACGGCTGGTCCAGCGCCACGACCTTCGCGGTGACGACTTTGGAGCATGCTTGGTCCTGGGCTTGGGCGGGTGGAGTGAGGATTAGAGGGAATAGAACCCAGGCGAACACCAGGATCCTGGCTAAGTTGACCGAGTACCGGGACTTCATCAAATGACTCTCCTTCCAAGGGATCGGCCGTTCTCGAGACGTACGACTCCGATAAGAAGCCCTCGAACGGCTGTTCGCGAGAGTCCTCTGATGAACTCAGCTCACGACCGCCGGAGCTCTCCCCCTACTCACCACTGGCCGCGTTCTTAAACGCTTTAGCCAGCCAGAATTTCTCCAATTCGGCTTTCTGTCGGGAGGGTAGTGGAGCGAACATTACAAGCGGATGAATGAACATATAGTTAATACTGCATGAATTTGGGCGAGGGTCTCCAGCGCTCCGAAAGGTTTCGGAGCTTCGCTGGCATCGGATTTTCGCCACGGACTGCTAGCGGAAGTAGCGCCAGCCTGCGAGAAGATCCTGCTCGCGGATCTGCAATTCGTCGCCCACCACGCGGTGGGTCACGGCCACCGGCCGGCAGCCGCCTCCGCCGGTGTTGACCGTCGAGAGCCGCGTGGTGGTCTCGCACTTATTGTCGATGATCCAGCCGTTTTGTGCGGAAAAGCCCCGCCGGGTCTTGTAGTGAGCCTCGTTGGCGTTGAAGCCCACCTGTACGACCCCGTGCTCGTCCAGGCCCACCAGGAACTCCACCTCCTGATTGGCGGGGTTGAGGAAACGGTAGAAGCGCACCTCGAGGGGCTCGAACTCACCGACATCGATGCGCACCAATCCTTGCTCGTCGGGACGAACTCTCTCCAGGCGCGATCGGCCGAACCCCGACTCCACCGCCATCTGGATTCCCAGGTAGAGGCCCATGAAGAGCAGGAGGAAGATGATTCCGGTGACGGGGGTTAGGCGTTTCATAGTTCTTCCTGAAACCTTGGTTCGCGGTTCGCGGTTCGCGGTTCGCGGTTCGCGGTTTGGGGCCGGGCTAGGCCTTGACCCGATACTCGACGTGGGTAAAGCCGGCTCGTTG
>JAXHTF010000322.1 GCA_034211275.1 Acidobacteriota bacterium | reverse complement strand
CTACCATATCAAACAGGGCCCGGGAGGGTGGATCGCCGTCGAGTTCAATTTCTGAGAACAGATTCACTGAATAATCTCCAAAATTTGTGAATTCCCCACCGTGGCGACCCGTTACGGGAGCAACTTCAGGGCCGGTGCCGGGCATATTTTCTTCAAACAAGACGATACGGAGGGCTGGCGCCCACTCTACAGCCCAAAGCTCGACAGCCTCCCCTAGGGTGGGCGCCAGCCCACCAACTCGCCTGCGACTCGGGTAGGAACAATAAGGAAAAGCCCCCGGGGGCGAGCGCCAACCGGGGGCCTTTGCTGGAACCGACAGGAGCTACTGGATAGTGACTCGCTGCCAGCCGGCGGCGCCGAGGGTGCCGTCCAGGTTGCGCACCTGCGCCCACACCCAATTCCAGGCGACGGGGCTGAAGGTACCCACCGGCGGCGGCTCGGGGATGGTGATGCCGAAGTCCCCCAGGGCGGCGCTCACGCCGGGGGCGTTCTCACCGCCCAACATCAGGCTGTAGTACAGCCAATGCTCCGCCTCCACCGCGGTCTCCCACCGGGGGCTCTCCTCGGTCCCCACTTGATCCGTGGGATAGATGGGCAGGGTCAGCTCACAGAGCTCCACCTGGTCCGGATGGTCCGGCCGCAGCGAGGTATCCGGCGGCAGATCCCTGCTCTCGTCGCAGTGATAGAGGATCTCCAGCTGCGCGCCGTGACGAATGTTGTCGCCGGAGACCCGGAAGCGCCGGGGCGCGTCGTGACGGATCTGCGGCAGCCCGAAGTGGGGCGCCGGGGCGTCCTGCAGCAGCCCGTGCTGGAGCAGCCGCACCGAATGGGAGAAAGCACCACCGAATTGCGGCGTCGCCCCGGCCCAGAAGAAGGTCATCTGGGGCACGTTGACGTTGGCGGTATTGGTGTTCATGGGCTCGAGCAACAGACTTGCCGGCGACGGTCCCGGAATCGGCACCGTGGTGCCGGTGGGGGCCGCCACCCTCCGCTCTTCGCCCAGCGGCGTCGAGATCACCATCAGCCGGTCCCGACTCGCCGACACCAGGCCGATCAAGGCGGCGCGGGTGAAGACGGTGCCTCCGGGCTCCTCCACATAGGCCTGTACCGGCGCCGTGGGATCGAACCAGAAGCCCCGCTGGACGCCGCCCAGGAAGGCCTGCACGGCAACGCCACCGTTGGCCACTCGGCTCTGGCCCTCGAGGACGTTGAAGGCGGTGGTGGTGAGCGGTGCACCGGTGTTCGCCGGGGTCACCGTATAGGAGACACCGACGATGGGCGCCACGCCCCAATCCAGCTCGTGGACGAATTGGTTGAGCCCCACCAGGTTGGTGCAGAAATCGTCCAGCGGATCGTTGGGGTTGTGCCCCGGGCAGAAGGCGCTGGTGAAGAAGAAGCGATTGAACCCATTGATGCTGCCCAGGGCGTTGAAGTCCTGGGGATTGGTGATCGCCGGGTTGGGCACCTGGAAGCCCGTGTGGGCCATGCCCTCGAGGCCGGTGATGGGCGAGAAGAAGGGATCCGAAGCGCCGGTCTTGTCGAGCCGGGCCTCCTTCTGGAACAGGCCCCGCATGGCCGCCGTCTCGATGGGCTGGTTGGCCATCTGGGCGTGGGCTCCGAAGGGGGAGCTGCCGCTGATCACCTCGGTGATGCGGTTGTTGCTGCCCTCCGGCAACGAGTGACAGTGGACGCAGGCGAAGCCGTCGGAGCTGATCAGGTGATAGAGCTTCAGACCCAGCTGGGCGCCGGTGGCGTTGGGATCGAATTGATCGACGCCGAAGTCACCACTGTACTCGCGCCCCAGGGGCTGCTTGGGATTGCCCGGGTAGTGAATGGAGTTGATGAACACCTCGTAGGCGGTCATCTCGTCCGGCGACAGCATGCTGCCCCCCAAGAGGCTGACGAAGGCGCCGTTGAAGGCGGTGAAGTCGGCCCGGTCGCCGCGCCAGTGGTACGGCGCGTTGGTGAACCACTCCTGATTCACCGGCTCCACCTCCCAATTGAGCAGCCCCTGGAGACTCTGGGTCACCATCCACTGCTTGTCCGAAGGGAAGAATTCGATCTGGAAGCTGGGCCGGTCCAAGAGCCCCGGCGGGATCGGCGCTGGCGGTAGCGCAGGATCGCCGAGATCCCAGGCCAGGCCGTCGGTGCGGGCGTCCGTATGACAGCTGGCGCAGGAGTTGAATCCATTGCCGGAGAGCTCGGCGCTGTAGAGGAATTCCTGCCCCGCCCGCACCCAGCTGGGAGTGGGATCCTGACTGAGAGCGAACTCCCCGACCCACACCTCGTTCACCGGGTCGAAGATGGACACCGAATTGTCCAGACGGTTGAGGGAGTAGAGCCGGTGCCCCGGATCCTGATCCTGGTCGGCGTTCTTGCTCTTCAGCGCCAGCGACCGGGGGCCGGAGCGGGCGTTGGTCGAGCCCGCCACCACCGGCACTCCCATGCGCCGGATGGGCCACCAATTGGGATGCTGACCGAGGTTGGGCACGATGATGCCGATGCGGTCGCTGTTGAAGGCGGTGAAGAAGACCTTCTCCACGTCCTCGCTGGGCTCGAAGGGCACCACCGAGGTGAGCTGCGCCAGCGCACGGTCCTTGGCCACCACCCGAACATTGGGCTGCGGAGGCGGCGGGAAGGGCTGGACCGGCGTCGGCTCCAGATTGACGTCCCGGCGGTGGACGACGGTGTTCTGAGCGTCGCAGGCGTTCTCGACGTAATAGAGCGTGTGCTCCACGAATCCCGTGGCCGCCGCCGCCACCACCGGCTCGTCCCGCAGCACCTGATTCTGCGCCTCGCCGCCCACCACCAGCAGATCGTCGCCAACGGTGAAGGCCATATTCCAATTGGTCGAGCCGAGGCCGCCGAGGTCGCGGGTGGTACCGGTGACCAGATCAGCGAAGTAGACGTCGAAGTCGTAGTCGGTGGTATCCCCACCCTTCATCCCCAGAATCACCAGGTTGCCGCAGTCGGTGGCGATGGCCCGGGGCTCCTTGAGAGCGATGTTGTCGGGCATGCCGTCGCCGTCCCGATCGGCGGTCTTGGGCACTTCGGCGTTGAAGGCGGCGAAGCCGGGATTCAGCTCGTCGAGGGTCAGGGCGTCGTACCAGCCCCAAACGTCGAGGGTCATATGGGTGAGGAAGAGACTATGGCGGATGGTGGTGACGCCGTCGGGGTCGGTCTCCTCGAAGTCGTGGAAGGCGATGTCCATGGGCTCGTCGCCCACCCAGGTGGTGCGGTCCACCGTCGCCGAGAGGGTGGAAGGTCCGCCGGGGGCGGAAAGGATCACCGAGGTGACCGAGTCGCCGAGGAAGTTGGCGACGTAGAAGCGGTCCAGGTCGGGGTTCCAGCGCACCGAAACCGGTCGCAGACCGGTGGGCACCCGCGCCAGCATGCGCGCCGCCACCGGCACCGTCTCGTCGGTATCCCAGATCTCCACCGAGTTGTCCGGGGTGTTGCACACCAGCAGGTAGTCGTGGCCGTCGACCCGCGCTACCTCGATGGAGTGCACCTGTGGGCTCTCGACGTTCAGAAAGTCGGTGCGGCCTTGGGCCGACGCCGGAGAGGGTGACCCAAGCCAGGCCAGGGTCACGGTCAGGGCCAGGCACACCAAGATCGGCCGGAAAGTATTCATGGAAGTTCTCCTCCTCACAAAGACAAGAAATTCTCCCGGGAGATCGATAGAGGAGCCCCTCCATCTGCACGGTGAGCACCTGCCACCCCGCTCCCAGAGCGTTCAGCGGAAATTCCGCTTCAATTAAAAGAGACGAATCTCTGTAAATGCAGTGCGACCAATACGGAAATCGGGACAGAAGTGGTCCTAAATCGCT
>JAXHTF010000321.1 GCA_034211275.1 Acidobacteriota bacterium | reverse complement strand
GGAATCGGGCAAAGAAAAGGGCTTGACCGAGGAAACCGATGGCGATCCAGACCGACGGCCGAAACATAACTCCACCTCTTCTATCGGCTGACGGGGGACCCATCGGTGTTGCATCCAGAGCACGCCGAGGAGATCCACTACGCCCCGGCCCAGCCGGTTGCGAACGTTGTATTTAGGCTTGCCGTGGAGGCGAGGCCGGTGCCTCACGGGTACCTGTGCCAGCTGGCCCCCTTCCATGCGCACCAGTGCCGGCAGGAAACGGTGCATACCGTTGAACGCCGGCAGGCGAGCGACGGTCTTCCGGCGCATCACCTTGAGGGCGCAGCCGGTATCGAGGGCGCCGTCGCCGAGTATACGTCCGCGCACCGCGTTGGCCACCCGCGAGGAGAGCCGCCGCAGCCAGTTGTCGTGGCGGGTGGTGCGCACGCCGATGACCATGTCCAGGTCCTCCAGGGCCGCCAACATGCGCGGGATATCCGCCGGATCGTTCTGCAGGTCGGCGTCCAGCGTCACCACCACCTCGCCTCGAGCGGCCTCGAAAGCATGGGCCAGGGCGCCGGATTGCCCCACTCGCCGGGTCAGGGCCAGGACGCGGATCCGAGGGTCGCCCATGGCGAGTTGGCGCAGCACCGTGAGGCTTCCGTCGGTGCTGGCGTCGTCGACGTAAAGCACTTCGTAATCCTGGCCGCTGGCGGCCAGGGCGTGATCGATTTCCTGCGTCAGGACGCGCAGATTGTCTTCTTCGTTGTGGACGGGAATGGTGATGGAGACCAATTCGATCTTCATACGGCGGCCTCCCGGGGGGTAGGTCTTGGTTGCGCGAGCAGCATGGGAACCTCGGAAACGGTTTGCCGGAACTGAAGTTGGCTGAGACCGGAGGAAACCTCCATCGACGAACCGTGGCCCGACTCACCACGCCTCGTCTCATCATAATTTAGCCCAGGCGTATGAACGAGAGGTGAACGAGCCCGGACAAGGATGAGCGATGCGGCGACGAGCCGCAAGGGGAGCCGGTCCCCCACCCCGTATCGACGGCAAGAGGGCACTAGAAAAGCCCCGCGGCGGCCCGATGGATACCGGACCTTCGCGGGGCTGGTAGGCCTCGGCGAAGACGTCACCGACTACGCCGAGGATGGGGTTGGATCGGGGCTAGTTGCAGATCTCCCAGGCACCGCCGAACTTGCCGACGAGGGCGAAGCTGGGATCATCCCTCCAATCGCCCTCGAAGACGCCGACGGTATTGCCGGTGCCGAACTCGAAGACCTTGGAGCCGAACTTGCCCTGGTTGGGGCCGGTCGTGCTCCAATCGCCGAGGACGTAATAGTCCGGCTCCGGCGCCACGCCGTCGTAGATGATGCCGGTGATCACACCCTTGCCGGGAGCGGTGGGCAGGATCGAGCCGACGATCTTGTAGAGAGCGGTGCTGCTGTTGATGTAGAGGCCGCCGGAGAAATGCCCCAGCTGAATGCCGGTGGGCTGATTCCACTTGCCCCAGGTACGACCCCGGTCGCACAGAACGCAGGCGGTGGTGTCGAAGGCGGTGCAGGTGTTGTCACACCCCAGAGTGCCGCCGTCGAAGCCCAAGGACACGCAGGTCTGCCCGTTGAGGTCGGTGCCGTCACACAGCTCCACTCCCTCGCGCAGGTTGTTGCCACAGGTCTGCAGGAACATCCAGCCGATATCCGCCGCCTGAGCCGGGCTCAGGTCCAGGTCCGAAGTGAGACCGGGAGTGCTGAACGGCTCCATCAGCAGATCCGGGCTGGCCAGGGTGTCCCAATGGGAGATGGACGAACCCGGAGCCACCGGATCGGCGGCGTAGAGCTGCACCATACCGGCGCTGTTGGCCCCGGCGAGGCGGGTCGGGTCGACCCCCAAATTGGCGGTGACGGTGCCGCCGCCGAGGGCGGTCTTGATGTCGTTGCCGAGATCGAGGGTGATGCGCGCCGCCGGAATCGTCGTGGTGCCGGCACCACCCAATCCCACCGGCGGGCAGCCGGCCACATTGTCGGCGATGATCGCCGCCGTGGCTCCCGCCGCCTCGGCGTTCTGTACCTTGACGGTGAAGGCGCAGCTGCCGCGGTCGATGAGGGCGATATTGCCGGCGGTGAAGCCCACCAGGGGCTCACAGCCGTCGGTGACGGTGCTGGTGGCGTCGTCCACCAGCTCCACCGAGCCGGTGACACCGGGGGTGCTGATGGGCGGCCCGAAGCTCGCCGTACCCACCCGGTAGGCGCCGGCGATGGAGTTGGGAGCCTGGACGTCGAGGATGGGAGTCCCCTGGTCGAGGACGAAGGGCGCGAAGGTGTTGACGTTGGCGCCGTCCCACACCACCGCGTCGCAGCTGATGGCGGAAGCCTGACGCTGAGCGTCGGTCATCTGATCCCAGTACAGCCCGAGGTTGGTGTCCAGGGTGAAGTGGGTGTAGACATCCGGGAAGCCCGCCAGCAGAGCGCCGGTGGTCTCGTCGACGAAGTTGGCGAAGCCCAGCCCGTGGTTGAGCTCGTGCAACACCACCGCCTTGAAGTCGATGTCCGTCCCCTCATTGTGGTCCAGGCCGTAGTACCAGTTGGTGCCGGCCAGGCAGTTGGGGTTGTTGTCGATATCGCTGTTGAAGAAGGCCTGGATGTCGTCAGCGCCGGTGCCCGGAGCACCGGGAATCAGATCGACGCCGGCGAGCTTGTTGGCCAGAGCGATGTGGTACCAGGTCCCCGCTAGCGGGGCGCCGGGGAAGTCCCGGGCCACCTGGATGGTGCCGGCGGCGCCGAGGGTGGCGGAGCCGGCGGTGCAGAAGAGCGGGTCGATGCTCGCCTGGATGCGAATCTCCACCGCGCTGTCGAGGGTCGCGGCCCAAACGTCGGCGGCATCCTGGAAGGCGATGAGCCGCTGCTGGCCGATGGTGGTGCCGGGATTGCCACCCACCGGGGTCGCCGGCGTCGGGTCGTTGAAGCCCTCGCCGGGGCCGTCGACGTTGACGATGGTGATGGTGGCGGCGCCGGCGGTGCCGGCGGTGAGCAGAAGCAGCAGAGCGGCGGTGCAGGCGAAGAGCTTACCTCTCATTGCGCACCTCCTGCCGGGCGGCTTCCAGTTCGTCCGCGTCGCCGGTGAGGACCGTCTCCGCCTGCTGCGGAGCGTCGACACAGGATCCGTGGACCGTCCCCGCAGCGTCGACGGTCACTACCGACGCGCTGAGAAAGCGGCCCTGCAAATCGACGGTCACGGTAGTACCCGCCCGCTGGACCTCTTCGAGGCCTTCAGAGCGTCGGTCCAGGCCCGCGTCGGCCCGCTGGAAGCGTGTCATTTCCTGGGCCGTGGGAGCTCGCAGCTCGCCGGTCTCGGCATCCCGAACCACCCGCATGGCCTGCACCACCCGCACCGTCGGGGCGGTGTCCGAGGGCTCCGCCTGAATCACCGAAACCCGAGGATGGTCCGGGGTCTCTGCCTGAGTAGCTTCTTCGTTCCCGGCCTGGGCGCTACCGGCCCAGAGGGTCACCACCGCCAGCAGGGCCAGAGCCCAGAGGCCGCGGTACAGGTCTCCTTGCCGTCTCTCCAATCGATTCAAAATCCACCTCCTGAGAAGGGTTGTGGGATGAACTCGCGAGCTCGAAGCCCTGGAATCGGGCTACACGAGAGCGAGCCATGGGATAGCAAATACATATTTGCCGTATTCACGATGGAAGTGCAGAGAGATGCCAGAAGTGAGACACCGTTCCCAAATTCGTCACTCCGTCGCCCAATATCTGTCTCGGCATTCCACATACCGCACGAACGCCCGCAGCCCTGGCTTCTCCTTGACATCCCGCTGCAAGTTGGTAAACCTCCCCCTTGTCCCCGTCCGGTTACCCCCGGCCCGGGGGGGCGGGGGGGGCGCCCCCGCCCCC
>JAXHTF010000320.1 GCA_034211275.1 Acidobacteriota bacterium | reverse complement strand
TCTTTGGCACGGTATGGGGCATCATGATCGCCTTCGGAGAGATCGGCGCCACCGGTTCCACCTCGATCACTACCGTCGCACCGGGTATCGCCGAAGCGTTGATCAACACCGCCGCCGGTCTCGGAGCGGCCATTCCCGCCCTCATCGGTCACAACTTCATCGCCCAACGCCTGCGCACCACCAAGGGCCGGATGGAAGACTTCATCCTCGAGTTCATCAACCTGGCGGAACGGAATTTCACCTGAGATGGCCTTTCAACCGGACAGCTCCGACGACGTCATCTCCGACATCAACGTCACCCCCTTGGTGGACGTGATGTTGGTGCTCTTGATCATCTTCATGATCACCGCTCCCATGCTGCACCAGGGCATTGACGTCACCCTGCCCCAGACCGCCGCCAGCCCGCTGCCGGTGCGCTCGGAGGATCCCCTCATCGTCAGCGTCACCAGTCAGGGGCTGGTCTACTTGCGCGATCAGCCTGTACACGAGACCCAGCTGGTGGAACGGCTGCAGGCCCTGCTGGCGAGCCGCGACGACGAAAGCGTCTTTCTCAAGGGGGACAAGGACGTACCCTATGGCAAGGTGGTAGAGGTGCTGGACATCCTGTACCAAGGAGGCATCACCCGGGTGGGGATGGTGACGGACCAGATCGAAGGAGGCGGCAGCTCTGGGTAGCTCGCCGATGCACTACTCCGTGGGTCCCTCCCGTGGCCTCCCTGCTGGCGCCCTTGCACGCCTCGGCAGAGGCTCTCGGCATCCACTTCTCGGAATGAGTCGAGGAAACTGATGGAAGCCTCCGTCGACCACATCTTGAGCCGGCGCCGAAGCCTGTTGGAGGCTTCTGAGAGCCGTCGGCCTTTCGCCTTCGCCGTGGCCCTGCACCTCTTGTTGGTGGCGGTGGTCTGGGGGATCCCGCAGCTGTTTCAGGACGACACTCCCGAACCCATGCGCTTCGTATCCGTGCAGGTGGTGCCCCAGGCCGCCCTCGGCAAGCCCGATCCACCTCCTCCCCCTCCGCCGAAGCCTCAACCGCAGCCGGCGGCACCCCCACCACCGGCCGTCGAGCCGCCACCGCCAGAACCGGAGCTGCCGCCACCGCCGCCACCGGATCAGCCGGTGCTGCCACCGCCGGACCAGGCTCCCCCACCGCCACCGCCACCGCCGCCACCGGCTCCGGTGAGGCCGGAGCCGGCCCCTACGGAGCCGGTAGCGGTTACCCCGAGTCGCCAGGGCAGCGAGAGCGGCAGCCGCCGTGGAACCGCCACCTTCGGCGCCGCGGTGGCCACCGTCGACAATCCCGACTTCACCTACGCGTATTACATCGACCGGATGACGGCGCTCATCCGATCCCATTGGAATCGTCCGGCGGTGCCCGACGGCACCGCCGTCACCCTGCGCTTCCGCATCGCCAAGAACGGCACCGTCTCCGGTTTGGAGGTGGTGGAATCTTCCGGCCTGGCGGTCTTCGATCGCGCTGCCCAGCGTGCGGTCGACGACGCCGCTCCCCTCCCCCCACTGCCGGCGGGCTACCGCCACGATTCTTTGGGGATCACGCTCATCGTCCGCTGACGAGGAATCGATCATGTTTTCAAGTCCCTCGCCTTCGCTCCGCCTCCCAGCCTGGTACCTAGTCCTCTGCTGCTTCCTCGTCGCCGTCTCCCCGGCCCTCGTCCCCGCCGCTGCCCAAGCGCCGGAGCCTCCTCCGCCGACGGGCCTGGAGGAAGGCGAGGACGGCGACAACGTCACCGTCGTGCTGGAGGGAGACGTGCGCCAGCGCTTCCCCCTCGCCTTCCCTGCCACCGAGATTCCCGCCGCCCTCTCGAGCCGTGCCCGCGCCGCCGCCGAGGAGCTCGACAGCACCCTGCGCCAGGACTTGGAGCTGACCCGAGTCTTCGACATCCAGGGGCCGGCGGCTCTTTCGGTGCTCGACCTCACCGGCGAGCCAAGCCTGGACCTGGAGCTCTACCGCTCCCTGGGCAACGAGATCCTGCTGCTTGCGGAGGTTCAGGAGGCGGATGGGCGGCTGATCTTCGACGGCCGGCTGCTCGACTTGGCCAACGGGGAGTCCATCGTCGGCAAGCGTTATCAAGGCGATTTCGACATCGTCCGAGCCATCGCCCACACCTTCTCCGACGAAGTGCTGCTCTACCTCACGGGTCGCCGCGGCATCGCCCGCACCAGCATCGCCTTCACCTCGGATCGGGACGGCAATAAAGAGATCTACTTGATGGACTATGACGGCTACGGTCAGCGCCGGATCACCGCCCATCGATCCATCTCCATGGGGCCGACCTGGGCTCCCGACGGCGGCGCCCTGGCCTATCTGTCGTATCTGTCGGGAATTCCCGGCTTGTACTTCGTGGATTTGAGCAACGGCAGCAAGCGCTCGATCCTGGCGGATAGCCAGCACAACTTGTCCCCCGCCATCGCCCCCGACGGCCGGCAGGTCGCCTTCGGCCGCTCCCTCTCCGGCAATACGGAGATCTATGTCGCCGACCTCCAGGGCGGGCAGCAACGGCGACTGACCAACAGCGGCGCCATCGACACCAATCCCAGCTGGAGCCCCGACGGCAGCCGCATCGCCTTCACCTCCAGCCGGGCAGGCAATCCGCACATTTATCTGATGGACTCCGACGGGACCAATCTTCGGCGGGTGTCCTTCGACGGAAATTACAACGACGGTGCAGTCTGGCATCCCGACGGCACCCGCCTCGCTTACGCCTCCCGGCGCCGCGGCGTCTTCCAGATCGCCATCACCGACATCGTGACGCTGGAGACCCGGGTGATCACCACCGGCACCAGCAACAAGGAGGAGCCCACCTGGTCTCCCGACGGCCAGCGCATCGCCTTCACCGCCCGCCGGGGCACAAATACTCAGATTTACGTTGTAGACGTCGACGGTAGCAATCTGCGACAGGTGACACAGGACGGTAACAACTCCGCACCGGCGTGGTCACCCTACCCCTCAAAATAGGGGTAAATAACTGGTGATCAAGCTGTTGCTGCGCTTGACAACCTTCTGTTAGAGTACTCGGCGGATGGCCTCGTCCAAACAAGCTCGCCCACCGGAAACCCCTATTTGAGGAGAAGATCAGCATGACTCGCATGTGGATGGTCTGGAGCGTGATCCTCGGCCTGGCATTGGTCCTGGTCGCTTGCGGTCCGAAGCCGGCCCCGACGACCCCCGATGACATGGCCGTAGAGACGACTCCAGAACCCCCGAAAGAAGTAGAGCCGCCGCCGGCGCCGCCGACCACGGAAGACCAGCAGGAGTCTCCCTGGTGGGAAAACAAGGATCTGGTGGAGCTCAACGATGAGGCCGCCAAGCGCGGTTTCCACCCCAACGTCTACTTCGAGTTCGATCAGGCGAACCTCACCGAGGACGCCCGTCAGAAGCTCGAAGACAACGCCCGCTTCCTGAAGGAGAACCCGGAGCTCACCTCCACCGTGGAAGGCCACTGTGACGAGCGTGGCACGGTCGACTACAACCTCGCCCTGGGCGAGCGCCGCGCCAACTCCGCGGTGGACTTCGTGAGCAGCCTCGGTGTCAACCAGAGCCGTCTCCGGACCATCAGCTACGGTGAGGAGCGCCCGGTTTGCACCCAGAGCACCGAAAGCTGCTGGGCTCGCAACCGTCGCGCCTACTTCATTCTGGGCTTCGGCGGATAAGGAGCCGATGGAAGGTTCCAGACGCAATCCCTGGATCGCAGCCGGCGGAGTCCTGTTATTGGCTCTCGCCGGCTGCGCGCCGACTACGGAGCTCCAGGGAATTCAGTCCCAGCTGGCGGACTTGCAGCGGCAGATGCTGCAGCTGCAACGCCAGATGCCTACCAAGGAAACCGTGGAAGCCTTGGAAGCGCAGCTCGCCCGACAGGAAG
>JAXHTF010000319.1 GCA_034211275.1 Acidobacteriota bacterium | reverse complement strand
CTTTCCGTGAGCTGGTCGGCTCGTAAGCGGCGGAGAGCTCGGCGGCGGGAGTGTTCGGCGAGCGATTCTCGATCCACGATATGATGGGCCGCGACGGAGGAATCAACTGATGAGCCTATTTCTACTATCCCTCACCTTCTTAGCCCTGGCCATGAGTGGCCTGGCGGTGGGCGTGATCATCAGCAATCGCGCCCTGCGGGGCTCCTGCGGCGGTGTTGCCGTCCGCGGGCCCGACGGCGAGCCCCTGACCTGTGGCAACTGCAATTGCCGGCTGCCGGAGGAGGAGGACGAGGCCCTTGCGGCGGTCGACCAGCAGGCCGACACCTCAGACTCCGACCGTAGCCGTCCTGCAGCCTGATCGACGGCCTGACTGGTTGCCCCCTGTCTGGCTACGCAGTCTGGCTACGCTGTCTGGCTGCCCTGACTGGCTGCGCTGTCTGGCTGCGCTGTCTGGCTGCGCTGTCTGGCTGCGCTGTCTGGCTGCGCTGTCTGGCTGCGCTGACTAGCTCTACTGGGCGGCTCCCATGGGAGATCCGCCGGGCCGAGTTACCGCCCAACCCTCCCGGCCTTCGCCGGGCTTCGAGATATTTTTACCAGGAGAAGCTGCATGCCCACTACCAGGATTCCCACCGCCAGGGATTGGATGACCCCGGTCCGTCTGACCTTGACACCGGATCTGGACATTGTCGAAGCCATCGAGCGCCTCATCGATCGCGAGGTGACCGCTGCCATGGTGGTGGACGAGCACGACAAGCTCTTGGGTATTCTCACCGACAAGGATTGCTTGCGGGTTCTCTCCCACGCCATCTATGAGAACCAGGAGCATCCTGCGACGGTCAAGGACTTCATGTCGCCGGCCACCATCATCGAGCCGGAGATGGACTTCTTCCGCGTGGTGGAGCAGTTCCTGCGCTGTCATTTTCCCACTCTGCCGGTGGTCAAGGACGGTGTGCTCATGGGGCGCATCAGCCGCAAGGACGTGCTCCAGGGGATCCAGCGCTTCCTCACCACCAAGGCGGAGGAGCTGCGCAAGATGCTCCAGCAGCCCGACGGTGCGGGACGCCCCAGCTCCATCGAGGAGATGCAGAAGGCCGCTGCCGAGCACGATCCGGAGGCGCTGGCCCGGCGCTTCACTCAGAACCGCTGAGCGACGGAACCCCGGATCGACCCAAGCCAGATTATTCGACCCTCGAAGCGGGCGCCGACGCCCGCCGCTGAGGATCCAACCCGGCCGCCACACCCGAGGCCGCAGCAGGTGAGGCCGTAGTAGAGGAACGTCTCATGAGCCAGCAAGATTCGACCCACCCGGCCCAGCCACCGCGCCGGCCCAGGGTGCTTTCGGGGATCCAGCCCTCCGGCCATCTGCACCTGGGGAATTACCTCGGGGCGGTGAAGCGCTGGGCTCAGGTGCAGGACGAAAAGGAGTGCCTGTACTGCATCGTCGACCTCCACGCCATCACGGTGGAGCAGGAGCCGGAAAAGCTCCGCCATCAGACGCGGTCGACGGCGGCGATGTTGCTGGCGGCGGGGATCGATCCCCAGCGTTCCACCCTCTTCGTGCAAAGCCACATTCGGGCCCACGCCGAGTGCTGCTGGATCTTCACCTGCATCACGCCCCTGGGTTGGCTCGAGCGCATGACTCAGTTCAAGACCAAGAGTCGCCGGCAACAGAGCGTGCAAGCCGGTTTGCTGACCTACCCGGTGCTGCAGGCGGCGGACATCCTGCTCTACGACGCCGACGAGGTGCCGGTGGGAGACGACCAGCGCCAGCATTTGGAGCTCTCCCGGGACATCGCCCAGCGCTTCAATCACCTCTACGGCGAGACCTTCGTGGTGCCCAAGGCGGTGGTGCCGGAAGCCGGGGCCCGGGTCATGGGGTTGGACGATCCGGCCAACAAGATGAGCAAATCCCAGAGCCACGTCCGCGGTCATGCCGTGCGGCTGGAGGACAGCGACGACGAGATCCGGCGGGCCCTCCGCCGGGCGGTTACCGACTCAGGCCGAGAGATCCGCTTCAGCGACGATCCGGAGCGCGCCGGGGTCAACAATCTCCTGACCATCTATCAGGCCATCACGGACAAGAGCCGGGAGGCGGTGGAAGCGGATTTCGCCGACGCCCGCGGCTACGGCGACCTGAAGAAGACCGTCGCCGAGGTGGTGATCGAGGAGCTGCGGCCGGTGCGCGAGGAATACGAGCACCTGATGAAGGATCCGGCGGAGCTCGACCGCCAGCTGGGCATCGGCGCCGAGCGGGCCCGGGCCCTGGCGGAGACCAAGGTGGCGGCGGTGAAGGAGAAGGTCGGGTTCTGGGTGCCGGACGAGCTGAAGCCCTGACCTCGGCGTCTCAGAAGAGAGGCGCGAAGGGATCCGCCCCCCCGTCGAGGAGCTCTTCGAGGGTGGCGGCGCCGGCGACGTCCTCGAGGTCCACCCGGGCGATGGCCAGCTTATGCCCGGTGGCCACCTGGGCGCCGGTGCTCAGAGTGACCCAATCCTCCCAGCTGGCGTCCATGCCGCCGATGGGAAGGTTGGAGGTCCACATCTTCCATTTCGTCGGCAGACCGTCTTCGCCAACGATCCACAGATAGGCATCTCCGGGGGTGACGCCGCCGCTGGTGTATTGCACCAGCAGGCCCCGGCCGTCGGATACTTCCACCAGGCTGCGCTCGGTGCCGTCGTCGAAGACTTTGACCACCGGGTTGAGCCAGAAGGAGTCGTTGATCCACCCTTCGTAGGCCTTGCGTACCAGCTTGTCGGCCTTTTCGCCTTGTACTTCCTGCCCGTTCTTCCAGGCCCGTCCGCTCTGGTCGCCGAGGTTCACCAACACCTCGACGTCGTCCCAGGCGACGCGGACGAGCTGGCGCTGGCGGTCCCACAGATGATGCCGCTGGCCGCGGAAGCTCCATTGGACGGCGCCGGTGCGGTGCCAGGCCTCGACGTTCACCGCCTGCATCATCTCCTGCGCCAGGGCGTCGGCGGCGGGGCCGGCTTCGCCCTCGGGGCGCGGCTCGCTGTAGGCCAGGTAGGTTCCCGCCAGCGCAACCACCAGGAAGACGAGAATCCAGGGCCAGCGTCGCCGGGATTTTGAGGACGAGGAGCTTTGCTTTGCTGAGGCCATGGATGTCTCCGGAAGGAATTGGCAGGGGTGCGGCGGGGCCGATCCTACCTCAGTTGAGAGGCGCTGGGCTCGTGGAGACCTCTCGCCTCGTACGGCCGGTGATCTGGCCCTCGGCGTCCAGTAGATCGTGCTCCTGGAGCCAGCGTCGCGCATCCTCGGCGTCCTCTTGAAACCAGGCGGCGGTGGAACCGACGCGGAAGCTATAGCCCCAGGCGTCCATGTCGGCGCATAGGCGTGGGGAGCCGACTCCCGGCAGGCGTTCCGCCAGCAGGATTTGGAGGTAGCAGACGCCGCATTCCTCCAGGTCGTCGCCGCCGGCGTCGGTGTCCAGCTCGGCGCGACGCTGGGAGTCCATGCACAGGGAATGGCAGGCTTCGTGGAGCGCCGAATGCACCGGAGTGTCGCCCCGCACGTAGACTCGATGCCTCAGCAGCCCGGCCTCCGGGGCACCCCAATAGCTGCCGGGGATCTCCGCGCCGTCCGCCACCGTCACCAGCTCGAGGCCGTAGCCTGCGAGCAGCCGGGCCAGGGCTCCCCGGCCCTCGGAGGAGGCGTCGAGCTCGCCGCAGGTGAGGACGGAGTCTTCGGGACTGCTGAGGGCTTCGGGGTGCTCTGCCTGTTCCGATCTGGTCATGATTCAGGAGCCTACCGCAGGCGGGACCTCCTGGGGCACCGCCGGTGGTGCGCGGGCCGTGTCCTGGGGCGAGGCCGCTCGGGCCTCGGCGCTGCTGTCCGCCGCCGGCGGGGGAACCGTCGCGGCGCGCGGAAAACTCGCTGCGCTCGGACAGTTC
>JAXHTF010000318.1 GCA_034211275.1 Acidobacteriota bacterium | reverse complement strand
CGCCACTGCCCCCGGAGGAGTCGGTGAGGATCACCGGATTCTCCGGTTCTTCAACCCGTGGATACTCCATGTCCAGGGTGCGGGGATCGGTGATCTCGCCGGTCAAGGCCGCCGCCGCGGCGGTCTCCGGGCTCACCAGGCAAACCTTGTCCTCGCGGGTGCCGGAGCGGCCGGGGAAGTTGCGGGGCGTGGTGCGCAGACTGATCTGATCCGTCGCCGGCGCCTGCCCCATGCCGATGCAGCCATTGCATCCCGCCTGGTGGATGCGACCGCCGGCGGCAATGAGAGACGCCAGCTGGCCGTCCCGCACCAGGTTGGTGAGGATCTGCCGCGACGAGGGATTGACGTCGAAGGACACCCGCCCGTGGACCTGCCGCCCGCGGACGATCTCCGCGGCGATGGCGAAGTCCCGATAGCCGGGATTGGCGGAGGAACCGACATACGACTGGTAGATGGGCTCGCCGGCCACCTCCCTCACCGCCCTCACATTGCCGGGGCTCGAAGGCATGGCGATGAGGGGCTCGAGGGTGGAAAGGTCGATCTCCTCCTCCACGTCATAGCCGGCATCACCGTCGGGCAGCCACTCGCTCCAATCGTCTTCCCGGCCCTGGGTGCGCAGGAAGGCCCGCACCACCTCATCGGAGGGAAAGACCGTCGAAGTAGCTCCCAGCTCGGTCCCCATGTTGGCGATGACGTGGCGATCCATGGCCGACAGGCTGTCGAGCCCCGGACCGAAATACTCCACCACCCGCCCGACGCCGCCATCGACGTCGTGGCGGCGCAACATTTCCAGGATCACGTCCTTGGCGCTCACCCAATCCGGCAGCTCCCCCACCAGCCGCACGCCCCACACCTCGGGCATCTTGATGAACAGCGGCTCCCCGGCCATGGCCAGCGCCACCTCCATCCCGCCGGCCCCGATGGCCAGCATGCCCAAAGCTCCCGCAGCGGGGGTGTGGCTGTCGGACCCCACCAGGGTCCGCCCCGGCTTGCCGAAGCGCTCCTGATGCACCGGATGGCTGACGCCGTTGCCCGGCCGGCTGTACCAAACGCCGAACCGCTGGCAGGCGCTGCGCAGGAAGAGATGATCGTCCGGATTCTTGAAGTCCACCTGCACCAGGTTGTGGTCCACGTACTGGGCCGACAGCTCCGTCTTCACCCGATCCAACCCCATGGCCTCCAGCTCGAGCATCACCATGGTGCCGGTAGCGTCCTGGGTCAGGGTCTGATCGATGCGCAACCCGATCTCCGTCCCCACCTCCATCTTCCCCTCGACCAGGTGACTCTCGATTAGCTTCTCGGTAACGTTCGACCCCATCCAAGACCTCCTTCTGCGAACCTCTGCGTGCGACTGCGGGAGCGCCCCGCCAGCCCATCGGCCAGCTCATCAGCCAACCCATCGGCGAACCTCTGGATCGGCGGGCGCTACGTGCCCTCACTCTACCGCAGCCCTCGCTCCTTCCCTGGAGCCGCCAAGCTCTGGTCAGCTCCGAAAGGGCAGCCCTCCGGGTTTGGCAGCCTACGAGATACTGGCGGACCTCGCTCTTGAATACCGCCCCCTTGACTCGTCCTTTCCTGCACCGCATTCCTAGCTTACTTCAGCGCCCTAAGCGGCAACGCCTTGACACCCTCCTCAGCGACCCGATAAACCTCCGGCAGCTCATCCATCACGCAACTGCCGAGCTCCTCCCAAAAGGCTCGGGAAGGAGCCTCCATGTCTCGCGCTCTTATTGCTGCTCTCTCCAGCACGCTGCTCGTTCTTGGGCTCGTTCTCGGGCTGGCCCTCCCGGCCGCCGCCGACCTCTATCTCGCCACCGACCGCGGCGCTCTGCCGGCGGATCGGACCACCGGCAAGATCTTCGATCCTCTCCCCGGAACCGCCGACACTCGGGTGGTGGCTGCGGACCTTGAAAGAGAGCTCGTCTGGGTTCACACCGACGAGGAGCTCGCCGCCTTCGGTCTCGACGGCACGCCGGTGCTCTCGGTGCCCGCGGAGGCAGGGGAGGAGAGCACTACCCGGTTGACGCTGAATCCCGGGGACGGCACCGTGTGGTTCGGCAGCGGCGAGGCCGTGGGCTCCTTCGCCCCCACCGGCCAGGCGCTCCAGGAGATTCCCCTCGCAGCGGAGCTCCGAGGCCTCTTCGCCACCCAGGCCGGCCTGTGGATCGCCACCGCCGAGGCGGTGGCGCTCCACGATCCCGTCACCGGCGCCGAGGTGCGCAAGCTGGCCCTCGACGAGGGAGCCGAGATACGGGCCCTGGCGGTGGATGGCGAGAGCGTGTGGGTGGCGGCAGAGGGCCAAATTCTACGATTTGTCGAAGATCCATCGGGCGAGACCGAAGACGGCAAGCCCGGCAGCGCTGAAGACTCCGATGCGCCCACCAGCAGCTTCGCCGCCCCCGGAATCCAGGCCCTCGCTCCCGGCGGAACCGAGACGCTCTGGGTCACCGACGGCGTCGCCGTCACCCGAGTCGACGCCACCGGCGAGGTCCTCACCTCGGCACAGCCCTTCGGCCTGCTGGGAGTAGGCGCAGACGGCGAGGACGAGCCCGGTATCCACACCTTGGTCGCCGACGGCTATGCAGGTTCCGTCTGGGCGGTGAGCGGCGCGGGCGCCGTGCGCCTCTCGCCTTCGGGCTGGGAGATCGAGCGCTTCGAGCCTTCGGTGAGCTTCGGCGAGCCGGTGGCGCTGCGCGGCCTGGCTCTCGGAGCTGTGCCCGAGGACACCGAAGGTCCGCAGCTGGAGATTCTTCGCCCCACCGATGGCGCCGAGCTGGAGGAGCTGCGGGCCGAGATCGAGCTCGTCTGGAGCGACCTGGGCACCGGCGTTCGGCCGGAGAGTCTCGTTCTGATCCTCGATGGCGAAACCTTCGACCGTCCCTGCACGGTGAATCAGTCTGGAGCCGTCTGCCGCCCGAGCCAGGACCTGGCCGAGGGCGAGCACGTCCTCACCGCCACCGTCGCCGACCACGGTGGCGCCGAGTCGCTGCCGGCGCAGGTCGCCTTCACTTTCGTCCCGGGAGACGGTGGAGGGGACGATGATGGCGATGGCAACGATGCCGATGACGACCCCGACGGCCTCGACCCGGACCCCGACCTCTACCAGCCGGTGGAGATCGACCGCGGCCTCCTGCCCAACCGCCCCTACCAGGGACTCGACGGCATCGACACCATCGACCTGACCTCCGGCAACCTCGTCCTGAGGATTCCTCTCGGCCAGACCTACACCGTCGGCGACCGCCTCACCTACAGCTTCCAGGCCGTCCACAACTCCAACACCTTCGAATCCATCCGCCTCGACTGCGGCACCTACAACGGTCCCACCACCTGCGGCAACCTCGGCCGCGACCTGCACTTTTCCACCACCAACCTCGCCGCCAACGCCGGCCTCGGCTGGGAGCTGCACTTCGGCCGCCTCTTCGCCCCCAATCCGCCAAACCACCTCGCAGCCAACGAACGCCAGCGCTGGCCCAACGCTCAGTGGAACGTCGATACCTCCGATCAGCTCCAGCGCTGGCTCTACATCGCTCCAGACGGCGCCCAGCACAACCTCCACAACCTCCCGGACCGCATCAGCAGCTCGGGCCACGGGCCCGTGCGGTACTCCAAAGACGGCTCCCAGCTGCGCATGATCCAGACCGGAGCCGACGAGATCGAGCTGCACTTCCCCGACGGCCTGATCTCTGTCTTCGAGCGCACCGACTCCTCCCTCGGAACGCTCTTCTGCAACGGTACCGGCGACTCGATGTCCCCCCGCTGCTGGCGCCTCGCCGAGCGCCGCGACCCCTACGGCAACCGGATGAGCCTGGCCTACCACCTCAACGCCAGTGGTCAGGAGGTCTGGACCGTTTCCGACAGCACCGGCCGAAGTCACAAGCTCTTCTTCGACCTCTCCGCGGCTGCCCGCGCCGGCGGAGATGGGATCG
>JAXHTF010000317.1 GCA_034211275.1 Acidobacteriota bacterium | reverse complement strand
CGGCCGCCCTGGTTGATGATCTCGCCGCGGGCGCTGACGTTGACATTGATCACCTGGTTGGCGATTACCAGCCCATGAACCCGCTGGGTCAGGTAGAGGTGGGTGGTGCCGTTGTGGGTGGTGGTGTAGCGGTCGCGCACGGCGAGCGAGTTGAAGTCCACCTCGGCGGCACCTTTCTGGGTGCGGCTGCGCAGAAAGTCGACGGCCAGGTCGAGGGCGTCTCCGGTGGCCGGGCCGGTGAGGAATTGAGGGCTGTTACGGGACATTTCCGACGCTGCCAGGGGGGCAGCGAGGGCACAGATCAAAACAAACGAGAGGGCGGCGATAACGCCGCGAGGACATCGGCAGAACAGACGATTCATAAGTACTGAAACCTCCAGGATAGGGACCGGGGGGGTGGTATCCAGCCGCTCTACAACTCTTCTAGGAAGCTTGCGGCGGCCAGACGAATGCACGAGCGGCTCGACAGGGAAGCAAGGGCAGGTCGAGCCCTGGCGTGCCCGGTTACAGAGCCGCGGACAGCGCCTACGGACGACTCCTTTGGGCAGGAGTGGTGCTGTCTGGATCCGCGCGGGGAGCGCGAGATCTCAGAGCCTTACGCAGGCATCGCTGATCAAGTGCTTGATGTTGTATCAGTACGAGCTTGGGAAGTCAATGACATCTTAGACAATAGATTCAAGGAGCCTTGCAGGTCGATACATATGCAAAGCTGTTATTTCGGCAATTGATTGACGAAAGTGTGCCGCCGGTGTTCCAGGCAGCTCCGGTCGGGGCTGCCCAGCGCGCTACTGCTCAGTGCGCTACTGCTCAGCGCGCTGCTAACCAGTGCGCTGCTAACCAGTGAGCTGCTAAGTGGACGAACGACCGGGGACGGGCTGATCGCGGCGGCGTAGCGGCTTGTCGTAGAAGTAGCGTTTGATGCCGGTGCGCTGGAAGGGACGCCAACGGTCCGCGGGCTGGGCCAGGCGGTCCGCCACAGCGTAGAGCACCAGAGGGTTGTACCCGAGCCCCAGGTGACTGCCCACCACCTCGATGCTCTCGCTTTGGGGGCCGTAGCTCTCGATGCAGCACTGCCAGGCGGCGACTCCGTCGCTACGGCTGAAGATGGCGGTGGCGGGCACCGGCGGCGGTCGTCGCAGGCGGTCCATCATCTCCGCTTCGAGGCCGTCGACGGTCCGTCCGCTGAGCCATTCGAAGAGCCGCCAGGGACGGTTGGCGCGGGGATCGCCGGCGAAGGGACTGCCGAGGGTGATCACCTGGCGGACGGCTTCCGGAGCCTTCCAGGCGAGCTCTCGGGCGTAGATGCCACCGAGGCTCCAGCCCACCACGCTGACCGGCTGTCCGTGCCGCTGGTGGAGATCCAGCATGCGCTCCAGCATGCGCTCCTCGACCCCTTCCCGGGGCCCCAAGTTGCGGCCCTGAGCCCAGCCGTAGGAGCGCAGGTTGCGGCTGCGCAGGAAGCGCCGCAGCGGAACGGTGGAGGCATCGCTGGCGAGGAAGCCCGGCAGCACCAGCACCGGATGGCCATCGCCTTCCGGGGCCTTGCGCAGCAGGGGCCACGCCAGCAGTCCGGCGGCGGCTTCGTAGACCATGCGCCCCTCCGCCAGCAGCAGCAGATTGGATGGAGGCTTGAGGGAGCTGCTCATGAATCCCCCAGGAAGAGGATCTTGCCGGCGCCGGCATCGGCGGCGAGGCCAAGATCTTGGCGCAGCTCACCGTAGGAGGCGGCGAGGTGACGGGTGAAGACGCTGGCATCGGGAAGAATGGAGCGGCAGCTGGTGACGCCGATGGCCAAGGAGCCGGCGTAGCTGAAGATCACCAGGATCATGCCCATGCCGTCGAAGATGGGGCCGGCGCCGATGTGGGCGAGCATGCGGGTGCCGGCCATGTACAGCGGCACTTGGGGCCCGGGAACGTTGGTGATCACCAGGTTGAAGATGGGCTTGTGATAGCGCGACAGGTGCATGCGGCTGTACAAGCGGGTGGCCAGACCGCCGAGGGAGAAGGGGAGGAAGCGGGTGTAGTCGCTGAGGGTTTCGGCGCCCAGGGCCTGTTGGTAGATCTTGCTGCGGTTGGCGGCGCTGCGGATCGCCGTCAGCCGTTCCCCGGGCTGCTCCAGATCGGTGGCCAGGGAGACCAGCATGGCGGTGACCTGGTTGCCCATGGCGGATCGCGCCTCTTCGGGGCGCACGGAGACCGGCACCATGGCGACGAGGGGATCCTCCGGCAGCTCTTGCAGCTCGCTCAGGTGGCGGCGCAGGGCACCGGAGCACACCGTCAGCACCACATCGTTGACGGTGGCGCCTTGGATTCCGGTATCGGCGGCTGCATTCTTGATCTCTTTGATCCCTTCCAGCGAGAGCACCACGCCGTCCCATACCCGTTCATCGGTGACCGGTGCGTTGAGGCGGCAGCGGGGGGCGGTGAAGGGGGATGGCGGAGGCTCCACCCGGCCCAGTGCTCGGGCGGCGCCGGCGCGCACGGCACCGGTGAGGGTGTGGCGAACGGTGCGGGTGATCTCCCCGGGCTTGGAGGCGAGGTTGCGGCCGGCTCGGCTCAGCAGGGCGAGGGTTCCCGGTGGATCCTCGGGGCTCCAGCCGGTCTCCGGCGGCGGTGCCGGTGCGTCGGGGGAGAGGTCGAAGAGGGCGGCGAGGATCTCCGCTCCGGAGAGGCCGTCGATGGCCGCGTGGTGTACCTTGCTGATCAGCACCGCACAACCCTCGGGCAGACCCCGCACCGCCCCCAAGCCTTCGGCGAAGGTGATCTGCCACAGCGGCCGGCTGCGGTCCAGGGGCTGGCTGAACTCCCACTCCATCAGCGCCCGCAGCTGGCGCCAGCCACCGGGTTCGGGGATCTCCGCCCGCTGCAGATGGTGGTCCAGGTCGAACTCCGTGTCGTCCACCCAATAGGGCTTTCCCAGCCCCGTGGGCTCTTCTTGGAGCTTCTGGCGGAAGATGGGGATGGCGCCGATGCGCGAGGCGAGGAATTGGCGGAAGTCGCCGAAACTCAGCCCGCCCTCTCGGGTCGAAGGATCGAGCAGCACGGTGGCACCGATGTGCATCGGTGAGTCGGCGGTCTCGAGCACCAAGAACGAGGCATCGAGCCCCGACAGTTGCCTCATGTCGCTAAGCCTTCCACGGTTGAGCTTTGGAGTATAACCGCTTCGTCCGCCTCGCCGGAATCTTCTGCCGGTGCTGCGGAGTCCCCTCCCGAAGCCTCCTCTTCCTCGCTGGAGGACGGTGGAGCCGGTGCGGCGACCTCGTCGGTGTCGGCACCGAAGGTTGCACCGGGGGGAGGGATCACCGAGAGCCGAACCCGCCGTGGCCGGATGGATTTGACCTCCAGCTCCGGCGGCAAGGCGATCTGCTGGGCGTTCAGCTGGTAGGTGCGGCGGCCGAGCTGGACCAATACGGCGTCGAGGGTCACGTGCAGACCCTCCGGTTCCCCTAGCAGCAAGAGATGCCGGGGGCCACCCAGCACCACCTCCACCTGTTCAGGTTCGACGCCTTCCAGCTCGTAGCCGGGGGGTAGATTCTGCACCTCCACCGGAATCTCACAGGTTAGCTCGCCGCGGCCCGAGCCGCCCACCAGCAAACCCCAGAGCAGCCCGGCGGTGGCCAGCGCGGCCAGCGCCTCGCGCCAGCGGCGGGCGGCCCGCGCCCACACCATGCCGGCGGTAGTGGAGGGCTCCTGGCTGCCCAGGAAGCTCTCCAGCTCGGAGGCCAGGGTCTCCGGCTTGTCGAGAATCCGCAGATGGCCGTCCCGAGCCACCGACACGGTTCCCCGTTCCTCCGAGACCACGATGCACAGGGCGTCGGTGAGCTCCGCCAAGCCGAGACCGGCGGCGTGGCGGGTGCCGCCGGGGCCGACCTCCCGCTGGTCGCTGGACAGCGGTAGATGGACGGCGAAGCGCTGGATGCGGTCGCCGTGGAGAATCACCGCGCCGTCGTGGCCGGGAGAGTGGTGGTCGAAG
>JAXHTF010000316.1 GCA_034211275.1 Acidobacteriota bacterium | reverse complement strand
GCCCCAACCCCCCAGCCGAGCCCGCCACCGGAAGACGATATCGACGCCCAAATCGCCGCCGAACGCGCCACCTCCGGCACCCGGGACCTACTCGACGAGGATGCTCCGAAGGAGTGAGGCTTCTACTCCGCCGGCAGCTGCTTGTGGCGGCCGTCGCAGAAGGGGGAGTCTTCGGTGTATTTGCACCGGCAGAGGGCGTAGCGGCGGGTTTCCGTCACCTCGAAGGGAATGGGCTCGAAGTCGGTGCCGGCGTGGGATCCGTCACAGAAGGGCTGCTCCTTCGAGCGGCCACAGATGCACCACCAATAGGTCTCACCGGCTTCTAGTTCGAGCACCACCGGAGTGCGTTCAGCGATTACGGGTTGGTCGGACATGGCAGCTCCCTTTGAAGAGACCGGCGCGGGGGCGGAGCCCAGCGGCGTGCCGGCTCAAGTCTCGCGGTCTTTGTGCGCTTCAAGGTACTTCAAGATCACCGGCGGCACCAATCCGTCCAGCTTTCCGCCGAGGAAGAAAACCTCCTTGACGGTGCGGCTGGAAACGAAGGTGTAATCCTCCCGGGGCATCATGAAGAGGGTCTCTACCCGCGGATTGAGGCGCTTGTTCATCAGCGCCATCTGGAACTCGTACTCGAAGTCCGAGACCGCCCGCAGGCCGCGCACCACGCAGCTGGCACCGGCGCTCTCGACGAAATCCACCAGCAGGCCGGAAAAACTCTCCACTCGGCAGTTGGGATAGGGCGCCAGCAGCTGCCCGATCATGCGCACCCGCTCCTCGCTGGTGAACAGGGCCTTTTTCTGATCGTTGTGGAGTACCGCCACCACCACCTCGTCGAAGAGGGAGAGGCAGCGTTCGATGAGGTCCAGATGTCCGTTGTGCAGAGGGTCGAAGGACCCGGGATAGACGGCGACGCGCCGGCTCATGGAAGCTCCTCGGTGAGATCGATGGTGACCACATTATGGGCCGCATCCACCAGCCGGAGCAACAGCAGCTGGGTTTCCGCCGGCGGCTCGAGGACCAGCGTCTCGCGCCGGCCGTCGATCAGGCCATCCGCTGCCGGCACCGCCATCCACTCGCCGGCGTCGATGCTCATCACCGCTTCCCGCAGCGGATTCCAGCTATCCCCCACCTCCACTTCCAGGGTCTTGCCCCGGCTCCGGCGGCTGAGCACCTCGGGGGTCCCGTGGTCGACGATCACCGGTCCGCTGAGGGTCTCGGCGGTGAGCGCCTCACCGTCGCCGTTGGCCTTGGCGTCGGTGGCCACCAGCCGGAAGCGGTAGATCCCGTCCGGCAGCACCGTGGCGTCGAAGTTGTAATACTCCTCCTCCAGATCCTCCGTCACCGGCAGCCAGGGACCGGTCTCCTGCCCCGCCGGTCCCGCCGGCCGGAACTCCAGGCGATAGGTGAGGTCGTCACCGTTGGGGTCCTGAGCCTCCCAGCGCAGGGCCCGATAGCCCAGCTTCCACAGCGACTTGAGGCGTCCGTTGGAGCGCTCTCCCCGCGGATCGATGGTGGTGAAGATGCCGTCCCGATTGGGATGGGCGGGCTCGAAGACCTGCTGCGCCGGGTTGAAATTGGCGGGCATCAGGATCTGCCCCGGGTCGAGCACCGTCAGCTTCTGGATCCGCGGGCTCAGGTTCTGCTGGCGGTAGGAGAGCTCGGCGGAATCGATGCGCGGGGTCACGCCGTTGCCGGAGGTGAGCTCGGCGCGCCATTGCACATAGCGGCCGGAGGGCACCGACTCCAGCGACAGCTCGCGCCCCGCCCCGGCCTCGGACCATTCAGACCAGGTGGCGTCGGGGACGGCGCTGACGCCGCTGCGGAAGGAGAATTGCGCCGCCGTCCCCTTGGGCAGGTTGCCCCACCAGTGGAAGGTGCCGAAGCGCGCCAGCTGCTCGGCATCCAGGACCTTGCTGATGAAGGTGCCCTGCTGCTCCGTGCCGCGGCGGGAGCGGTAGACGGCGGCGGCGTTGGTGGTGGCCAGGGACGGCCCCTCGGCCCCCGGCAGCACCGCCACGATCTGCCGGTCTTCGGTTTCTTTCTCCAGCACCAGCACCCGATCCCGCTCTCGCCAGCTGTAGAGCTTGCCTTCCTGACCGGTCCCCACCCACAGGCGGTCGTCGTGCCAGAGCAGGCTGTAAACGGTCTCGTCCTGGAAGCTGCCGAGGGTCTGCACCAGCCCGTCGGCGGAGATGGAGAGCAGCTCGCTACGCCCGCCGCCGAAGCCACTGGGCCGGCTGCCGATGCCCTCGAAGCCGCCGTCGTCTACCACCGCCGAGACTCCTTCCTCCGACTCCTCGTCCCCGTTGCCGGCGCTTTCCTTCTGGGCCTCGGCCTTCTTCTGGGCCAGGTCCACCTGACTGGCCTCGGAGGCCACCGCCACGGCGTAGTTGGTGCCGTCGGCGCCGGCGGTGAGGGCGACGATCTCCGGCTGGGCGGCGTCGAAGAGGGTGTGGGCCTTGCCCTCCGGCGTCACCCGCAGGATCAATCCCTCGCCGGCGGTGCCCACCAACACATCGCCGCCACCGTCGCCACCGGTGAGGGGCTGGAGGGTGCGTAGGTGAGTGTCGTGGCTCTTGTAGAGCACCTTGCCCTGACCGTCAGCACCGACGCTGAACAGTTTGCCCTGGGTGCCCGTGGCCACCAGCAGCCGGCCGTCGGCGGCGCGGGCCAGATCCCAGATGTAGAGCTCCTCGGGATCGAAGAAGACCTCTCCCGAACCATCGGCGATGCGGTAGACCTTGCCCTCCGGCGAGGTGCCGGCGAAGACGGTGCCGTCGGCATCCGCCCACACGGCGAAGACCTCCGGCTCGGGAGCCTGGAAGAGCTCCGTCACGGTGCCGTCGGCGCGCACCTCGAGCACCCGGCCGTCGTTGCCGGTGCCCACCACCCAGCCGTCCCCCAGACGCTCGGCGGAGAGCAGGAAGGGTTCCTCCAAGGAGGTCAGCCGCTCGAGGCGCCCGGCGAGGCGCAGGCGCCCCAGCTGATCAACGCTGACGCCCTCCAGCTCTCCCGCCAGGAAGTCGGAGGCGGTGCCGTGCTGGAAGATCTTGACCTCGGTGGCCGCTGCCGGGGGCGCCAGGGCAGGAATGAGAAGCGCCCAGGCCGCGGCCGCCAAGGCGACGCGCCGACCTAACTGCAGGAACCGCCGGAGGGGGCGAGGAAGGTTGGAGATCGCTCGATGATTCATACCGTATCTTGACTCCTTGACTCCATGGCTTCTTGACTTCCCGGCTGGTCAACGCCCCGATTGGGGGGCGAGCCCGCCGCCGACCGATGGCTAGTTCTCGTTTCTCTGCCTCAACGCTGACCGCTGGGCCGCCGAATCTCCAGATCCACCCGAGCCATGCCGGTCATGGGCAGGTTCATGGGCTCTACCTGCTTCCGGGCGATGGCCAGCTGCAGAGGCTGGGCTCCGCCGGCGGCGGCGCTGCTCCACAGCGACCGCACCGATCCCGGCAGCCGCGGCAGTACCTCGCCGTCCAGGACCAAGCCTGAATCCCGCACCAACCCGAGCACCACCAGCTCGCGGCGGGAGTGCAACGAGCGCAGCATGCGCAGCAGCTGACGGAAATTCACCGGCGCCGCCGGCTCCACCAACATGCGGGCAGCGTCGGCGCTGAGGCCGTCCCCCAGGAGCAGGAAATAGGCTCCCTCGTCGAGATCTTCCGGCAGCTCCACCAGGATCCGCCGGCGCAGTTGCTCGCCACCGTGGGCCACCAGCTCCACCTGCACCGGCACGGTCTCTCCCGGCCGGGCGGAGGTGCGCTCCGCGTAGGCTCCCACCACCTGGGCCAGCCGCACCTGGGCGCTCCGCACCATCTCCACCTCGACGGACTCCAGCTCGACATCCGCCAGCGATGAATTCAGCGCCAGGGAGCTGAAGGCGAGCAGGTGCAGCGCCGCCTGGACGCTGACGCCGGAGCCGTCGAAGCTCTGCTCCACCACCACCTCGCCGTGGTCCTTGAGATGCAGGGTCGCCCGCAGATCCAGGCCCTGATCACCCTCCCGATGACCGGCGCTCTCCAGCCCCCCGAGGGCCGCCACCGCCAGCAGGGTGGGGGTGATCTGGGGCAGGCGGGCGACC
>JAXHTF010000315.1 GCA_034211275.1 Acidobacteriota bacterium | reverse complement strand
TCGGCCCTGCCGGGACGACACCCCCGCCCACCCCCAACTAGCTCGCAACAGAACCTCATTCCGAAACACACCAGCCTCGGAAGGCCCCGAACGATCCGGCGTCCCCCAGCCGGGGGACGCGATACACTAGCGAGGGGTTTCAACCCCTCGCGGAGCTCCGGAGCCAAACCCTGGGACCGCCGGCTTCCAGCCGGCTCCGGGGCGGATGGGGGTCAGCCTCCTCCAGGCTCTCCGCCCACCTTCCCTACCAGCCGCTGCCGGGTCCGGCGGTAGCCCGCTTCGTCGCGCACCCAGCCGCCCTGCACCGGCAGAGCGGCGACCTGCTGGCGGACTTCTTCGATGCGTTCCGGGCTCAGAGGGTGGGCGGCGACGAGGTCGCGCACGGCGCCGGGATCCCGTTGCCGTAGATCCTCCAGCCGCTCGAGCCAATGCACTAGGCCTTGCGGGTGGAACCCCGTTCTTGCCAAGAGCTGGACCGCCAGCCGGTCCGCCTCCCGCTCCTCGGCAAGGGTGTGACCGCTCAACGAGCCCCCCGCGGAGAGCTGAAGCAGGATGTCGCGATAGGTTTCCCGCTTCTGTTTCATCGCCAGATCCCCGAGCACCGTCACCCCGTATGCGCGGGAGAGCTTTTCGGTGGTGTGGCGGGCCAGGCCGTGGGCGATGCTGTGGGCCAGCACGGCGGCCAGCTCCGAGGCGTCGCGGGTGGAGCTCAGGGCTCCGGTGCTCAAATAGACGTGGCCCCCGGGAATGTCGAAAGCCTGCACCGTGGGCTCTTGGAGCAGGTGGAACTCCCACACCTCCTCCGCCAGCTCGCTGGTATCCGCCAGCAGGCGGCCGGTGCGGTCGAGATAAGCCTGGGCGGAATAGTCCCGCACCGGCTGCAACTCCTTCCGCAATTCATCCGCCAGACCCCGCCCCAGGCTCCACTCCTCCGGCACCGACAGAACATTGAAGTCACCGCTGTTGACCCCATTGCCGGAGCAGCCTCCCAACAGCAACACCAGCGCCAGCACACCGCTCGCCGCGGCGGCTCGGGTCCTCGCTGTGGTTGCCTGCTCCATGGTGCTGTCTCCACCGCCGGTGCCGCCGATGGGATGAGCGAATTGTACACGCCTTCCGACTCCCTGCCGCCAGCGCCTCGAAAGCCGGAAGCTTGGTAAACTCCGCGCCAGCTCGAGACGGTCCAAACTGCTTCCCTCCGACCTCTCAGAAAAAGCCATACCTACAGATAAAAGCCATACCTACAGATAAAAGCCATACCTACAGATAAAAGGAAGTGCCATGCTCCCCGCTCCCAAGATTCCCAGGCCCCATGCCCTGCCCCCGCTCCTGGCAGCCCTTCTCCTCCCCGCGCTCCTACTGCTCGGCGCCTGTAGCCCCGAGAAGCCCGCGGAAGAAGAAGCCGCTGCCCTCGAGCCGGTGGAGATCCACGATACCGTCACCGTCGGCGGCACCGCCACCGCTCCCGACGGCGTGGAGATCGCCTACTCCTCCCGCGGCACCTCCAGCCCGGCCCTGGTCTTCCTCCATTGCTGGTCCTGCGACCGCTCCTTCTGGCGCCACCAGGTGGAGCCCTTCAGCCGGGATCACCAGGTGGTGACCATCGACCTCGGCGGCCACGGCGAATCCGGCCGGGATCGCCAGAATTGGAGCCTGGAGAGCCTGGGGCAGGACGCGGTGGCAGTGATCGAATCCCTGGGGCTGGAGCGGCTGATCGTGGTCGGTCACTCCATGGGTGCACCGGTGGCCCTCGAGGTGGCCCAAAGCCTGCCGGATCGCGTACAGGGAGTGGTGGTCGTGGACAGCCTGCAGAACGTCGAGCAGGAGCATGATGCGGAACAGTGGAAGGCCCTTCTCGCCGGCTACCGCCAGGACTTCCCCGGCACCTGCGGCCAGATGGTGGGAGCCATGTTCCACGAAGGCACCGACGGCGCCCTGGTGAACGAGATCACCCAGAGCATGTGTGACGCTCCGCCGGCCATCGCCATCGCCCTCCTCGATGCCTTCCCGGCCTACGACATGGCGGATGAGCTGAGCCAGGTGCAGGTGCCGGTGCGCGCCCTCAACGGTGACCTCTTCCCCACCGCCGTGGAAACCAACCGCCGCCACGCCGCCGACTACGACGCCTCCATCCTCACCGGCAGCGGCCACTTCCCGCTGTTGGAGAAGCCCGAGGAGTTCAATCGAGAGCTGGAGGTAGCGGTGGCGGGCATTCTCGCCAACGAGAAGGCTGCCGACCGACCGGCCACCACCGGCGGCGAGGCTGGCTGATGCGGAAGGCCTCTCTTCGTAGGGTTCGGAACGGTCTTTGGGCGGCGGCAGGCTTGGCCTTGCTGGCGATTGGTGGGCTCGGTGGGTGCGCCCACAGCGCCCCCCGCGACCCGATTCCTCCCCACCGCAGCTTCGACCTGACGTCGGAAGTAGTCGACGAGGTGCGCCGCATCGCCGTCTACACGCCCCCAGGGTATGAGTCCGGCGAGGCCGACTACCCGGTCCTCTACATGCCGGATGGCGGAGTGGCGGAGGACTTCCCCCACATCGCCAACACCATCGACGCGCTGATCCGCGACGGCGCCATCGCGCCGGTGCTGGTGGTGGGCATCGAGAACACCGATCGGCGGCGGGACCTCACCCCCGCCTCCACGACCGAGGACGATCTCCAATACGCTCCCGGCGACGACGGCGCCGCAGCCTTCCGCTCGTTCATCGAGACCGAGCTGATCCCCGAGATCGACCGCCGCTACCGCACCACCGAGGAGCGGGCCCTGGTCGGCGAATCCTTCGCCGGCCTCTTCGTCATGGACACATTCTTCCGCCGCCGCCAGCTCTTCCAGCGCTACATCGCCATGGATCCATCGCTGTGGTGGGACGACCACGCGCTGGTACGCAAGGCCGAAGAAAGGCTTCCGGATCTAGCAGGAGGAGAGCGGACCCTCTGGTTCACCGGCTCCGACGCCGAGGACATCGTCCGCCACACCGACGCCCTGGCCGAGATCCTCGAGACTCAGGCCCCTTCCAGCCTTCGCTGGACCTACGATCCCCGCCCCGAGGAGCAGCATTGGACGATCTTCCGGGCGACCAAGGAGGATGCATTCCGCTGGGCCCTCTGGCCGGCGGAGGGAGAGTAGGCGGCCGGCGGACTAGGACGCACTCGCCAGATTCAGCTCCGGCGCCGGCTCCCCGAGCCAGGCGGCATGGCCGTCGGGGGTTTGCACCAGCAGGTGCTCCTCATAGCTGGCGAGGACGGGAACGGCGGTGTCGGGCTCCAGCGTGCCCACCACCAGCCCGGCGGGCTGCGGGAGGCTGCGCAGTAGACGCGGCTCGCCGAGACGCTCCTGACGCACCGGCCGTTCCGCCGCCTCGGTGAGGGAGGCAGCGATGTAGCCGCGGGTGCCGTCGGGGAGAGAGACGCGATACCAGGAGCCACGGGCGCCGTGGAGTCGGAGGGCCGTGTGGCGGGGCAGCTCGGTGAGAATGGCGGTGCCGGTGGACGGCCCCTGCCGCAGCCGCACCCGGGCGCCGGAGACTCGCGCCCAGCGTGCCAGGGCCTCGACGGAGGCGGTCACCGCTGCCGGCTCGGTCTCCAGCGGATCCAGAAAGCGTAGCGGATCCCGTGCCCCGCCGTCGTAAACGCCAAAATGAAGATGCGGCGGCGTGTGGCGGGCGTTGCCCGTATTGCCCACCTTCCCCACCTCGTCCCCAGCGGCCAGACGCTGGCCGAAGCTCACCGTCGCCTCATCGAGATGGGCGTAATAAAGATTGAGCCCGCCAGTGCGCATCCACACCACGTTGCCCCCCAGGCGGTTCGTGCCCACCCGGCTGACCACTCCATCGCCGGCGGCGACGGCAGGGGTACCCCGCGAGGCGAAGATGTCGACGCCTTCATGGCTCCGCCGGCCGCCGTCCCGGGGATCGCCAAAAATGCTCCGCACGGCGCTGCGGTCCTTTCCCTGCACCGGAAAGCTCAAGGTGCCCAACACCCGCGCCTCGAGCTCGACGGCGCCGCCGGAGAGCAGCTCCGGCTGCAGACGCAGAATCACCGCGCCGTCCTCGCCGGGCTCGTGGCGCCAGGTGGCTCTCTGGCCTTGCAGCGAGGCACCTTCGCCCGGAGCCCCGGC
>JAXHTF010000314.1 GCA_034211275.1 Acidobacteriota bacterium | reverse complement strand
CATGCCAGCTGGTTCCGGGGCAGACTAGGAATATCGAAGGATTCAGGCTCAGCACTTGGCTCGCCAAGGGCCGCGCCGCTGAGCGAACACGCTATGCTACGGAGGCTCCAACCAGCTTCTTAAGCCATCTCTGAGGTGAACCGATGAACCCTTCCCCAACCAGCCCCGAGAGAGCGGCATCCTCCTTCGGCTCACCCACTCGGGCTTCAGCACCGAAGAAGCGTGCAAGGGGCATGAGGACAACTGGCCCGCCGCTTTGGAGACGCTGGATGAAGCTCTGAGCGAGGAAGGCCTGTGATCTGGTCCGCGCGATCGTGAGCAAGGAGGCAGCTTCGGCCGAACCGCTCAGCCCCTCGGTGTGGAGAGCACCCGCAACGATGCACAGCCGGTCCATCCATGAGTTTGTGAGGAACTACGCTCCCGCTGATGCCCAACGACTGTGCTTCGCATGGAACGGGAAGCATGCTGAAGAGTTCGGAGACGAGAACCAAGCCCTGCGCTTCGAGGTGACGGAGTACGTGCTCGAGAACCCCGGGTTGGCGAGCGTCGAGCTCATCGGTGATCTATTCGTTGCCCATTCGGCTTGGGCTCGGGAAGCGTGGGGGGCGCCTCGCGGCTTCGCGGAGCTGGGGGCCCTGCTCCTGACTCGCGGAGGGCCACGGACCCTCCCTCTATTTGGACCAGCCTTCACCGCCAGCTTCGATACATTTGGGGCGTGTCACACCATGAATCTCGATCCGGTCCTCCTCTGGGCGCTGGAGGATCGATGCGGCGAGGAGTTGGGGAAACCCCATCTGCCCGAGCGCCAGCGGAAGAGCCTCGAGGCGTCACGGGAGCTCTTTCAGAAGCTCCGAGCCGGCACTGCTGGTGATGGCTGGGGTAGGGTCTCCCCAGATCTGCCCGCCTCCAATATTCCCGTCTCCAAGATCAGGGTAGTGGGCCCCGCTGGCTTGTTCTGGCGGAAGATGGTGCTGAGAATCAAAGCCTTCTTGGGGCTGGAATGAGCGAGAAGCTGTGACCACCTATCCTCGTACGGCATAGATCCCGACAGGATCGGCGTCGTCGGCTTTTTCGCGGGTGCGCACGCGTTGGGTCTGCGTCCAGCGTCCGACTCCATCATCGAATGGTCCGAGCTCGTCGAGAAGTGGCTGCTTGCCATCGAGGTGCTGTGACCGAGAAGATCTGACAAGGCAGTCCGATTCCGATAGTGTGCGGTCGCCCTAGGACCGCCAATTCGAACGGACATGGGATGCTTCGTCTGTGATTCCGAGAGATCTCTGAGCGGGCAGTTCCACCACCGACCGTCATAACCCACCCCCACCGAGGAACCTTCACTCTTGAACTCCTTGGAACCAAAGCTCGTCACCGTGCTTCGAGAAGGGTACGGCCGATCCCAATTCGGGCGCGATCTCGCCGCCGGCGTCCTCGTCGGCGTCGTCGCGGTGCCCCTCGCCATCGCGTTCGGCATCGCTTCGGGCGTGGAGCCGCAACAGGGATTGGTCACGGCCGTCGTGGCCGGGTTTCTCATTTCGGTTTTGAGCGGGAGCCGCGTCCAGATCGGCGGGCCCACCGGCGCCTTCATCGTTCTTATCTACGGGGTGGTCCAGGAGTTTGGCTACGACGGGCTCGCCGTGGCGACGCTCATGGCGGGCGGCCTGCTCGTGGCGATGGGTTTCGCCCGGCTGGGCGGGCTCATTCGCTACGTTCCCTACCCGGTGACGGTGGGATTCACCGCCGGGGTCGCCGTCGTCATCGCCTCGGGGCAGGTCCGCGACGCGCTGGGGCTGGAGATGGCCGCGGCGCCGGCGGAGTTCATTCCGAAGTGGGTGGCCTATGCGGGAGCCTTCGGGACGCTGAATTTATGGGCGGCGGGCCTGACCCTCGCAACCATCGTGATCGTGGTCGCCTTGCCGCGCGTGGTTCCGCGGGTACCGGCTTCCCTTGTCGCGCTGCTCGCGGCCACGGCCGCGGTGGCTGCGTTCGGTCTTCCCGTCGAGACCATCGGGAGCCGGTTTGGTGCTCTCCCCAGTGGGCTTCCAGCTCCCCGTCTGCCACGGGTGGACCTGGCGGTGCTGCCGGAGCTCATCTCGCCCGCCCTGTCCATCGCGCTGCTGGCCGCCATCGAGAGCCTGCTCTCGGCCGTCGTCGCGGACGGCATGACCGGGCGGCGGCACCGCTCGAACGCCGAGCTGGTGGCGCAGGGAGTAGCGAACCTCGCGTCGCCGCTCTTCGGGGGCACCCCGGCCACGGGAGCCATCGCCCGGACGGCGACGAACGTGAAGGCGGGGGGGCGGACCCCGGTGGCGGGCATCGTCCACGCCATCACCGTGTTGGTCGTGCTCGTGGTGGCGGGCCGGTGGGCGGCTCTCGTGCCGATGCCGGTGCTCGCGGGCATTCTCCTGGTCGTCGCCTACAACATGAGCGAGGCGCACCTGTTCCGGCGGGTGCTCACCTCGACGACACGAAGTGACGCGCTCGTTCTGGTGGTGACCTTCGGTCTGACGGTGTTTGTCGATCTGACGGTGGCGATTCAGGTCGGGGTCGTGCTGGCAGCGCTCCTCTTCATGCGGCGGATGGCTGATCTGGCCGATGCACGCGCCGTCAGATCCGACGACGCCGAGGAAGACCCTGCCCGAACGTTGGTGCTCCGCGAGGTCCCGCCGGGGGTGGAGGTGTTCGAGGTGACGGGGCCGTTCTTCTTCGGAGCGGCCCACAAATTCGCGTCGTCACTGGCACGCATCGAGCAACGCCCCCGGGCGATCGTTCTGGAGATGGCCGACGTGCCCGCCCTAGACGCCACGGGGCTTCGAGCCCTGGAGACGCTTCAGGACGACGCCGAGCGCGGTGGACCGGTCCTCGTGCTCGCGGGCGTCCAGGCGCAGCCCGTCGGGGTGCTCGGCCGCTCGGGTCTGCTCGGCCGCCTGGGTACGCAGAACGTCACGCCGACCCTGGCCGACGCCCTCGCTCGTGGGCGCGAATTGGTGGAAGGCGAGCCGTTCCAGCAGGGTGCGTTGTAACCTGAGGCTGCACGCCGGCGGAAGCCTTCGCCGCCGTGTCATGGCGATGCAGGAAGGGTTCCCTGCGAGCCGCGAGATTCGGTCCCTCGGAGGAGCGATCCGCAGGACGCTCCTATCCACCGAGTAGCTTCCGCGCCCCGCGCCCCGGCTGTCGGAGCTCGGAGGCATGCCAGAAGCGGGCCTGCTAGAACCAAGGAGACCTCATGACCGTCAAGCGGATGGACAATGTCGGGATCGTGGTGGAAGACATCGATGCGGCCATCGACTTCTTCACCGAGCTGGGCCTCGAGCTCGAGGGGCGTGCCCCGGTCGAAGGGGACTGGGCAGGGGAGGTCACGGGCTTGGACGGCATGCGGGTCGAGATCGCCATGCTGCGGACGCCGGACGGTCATAGCCGCCTCGAATTGTCCCGATTCCTCGCTCCGCCCGTGGTCGCCGATCATCGCAGGGCCCCGGTGAACGCTCTAGGGTACCTACGGGTCATGTTCAACGTCGATGATATCGACGAGACCCTCGCCCGGCTCGAGAGGTACGGCGCGGAGCTTGTCGGCGAAGTCGCGCAGTATCAAGACATCTATCGGCTGTGCTACATCCGGGGCCCTGAGGGAATCCTCATCGGGCTCGCCCAGGAGCTCAAGTAGAATAGACTCTAAGGACAGCATCCAGGATCCGCGGTGAACGTCGCACAAGCACCAATTTTCTAGCAAAGGAGGGGTGGGGTGATGGAAGCTCTCTACGCAATGACCCATTGGGGTTCTCCCATCGGTCTCGGGCTGTTTCTTTTCTTTGCGGGGTGCGGTGCGGGGATTCTCCTTTGGGGAATCTCCTGCCTCGATAAGAGCGAGAAAGGGAAGTGAGAGGGTAGGCTTCCTCAGCTGTGCGGTCGTTGCTGAGCGATGACTTCGGCGTCCAAGGATGATCGCGGGGGCTCGCTACGAGCCCAAAGACCAGGAGGTATTGGCATGAGCGACAACCAGAATCCTGTCGACAGGAGCACTTGGGCTATCGGTGGAGGAGTGATCCTCGGCCTGGGCGTCGGGCTCTTCTTCCTTCCGCATTCGGCGCTGGCCTTCGTGGGCAGCCTGCTGGGCGGCTTGGGTCTGGGC
>JAXHTF010000313.1 GCA_034211275.1 Acidobacteriota bacterium | reverse complement strand
GAAAGTCGAGCCGCGCTGCGAGCGGCCCTTTTCCGCCGAATCTTCGTTCGAAAACCTCGCCGATACCCGCATCGCCTGCGGTTTTCTGGCCTCGATTCGCCGAAAAATTTCTCGCTCTCGCTGGCGTCTGACTTTCACCACAGGCTGCTAACCCCAACCTCGAGGCGGGTGGTTCTGCCACCACTCAGGCTGAGCACGCAGGCAACCAAAGTTTGCATTCAGCACATAAAGGAGTGTTCATGAAGAAAATGCTTATGATCGTGTCAGTGTTGGTCTTGGCTGCATGCTCTGTAGCGCCGAAGATCTATTTGGCGTCGGAGCCTTTGGAAGTAGCAGTGGATGAACTGGATGATTACTGGATAGAGAGCGATGAGCCAGTCCGCTTTGAGATGCCTGCTGGCAGCACGCCGGGGGCTGGCCAAGAAGGGTTCGCGAGGGTGCGCTTCCTGATCGATTCAAATGGCAAGGTGCACAATCCGGAGGTCGTAGAGTCCGAGCCGGAGGGGGTCTGGGATCAACATGGTGTCAAGGCAGTCATGAGTCGAGAGTATCGGCCTTCGGAGGAGAATGATGCTCTGGTGCCGGTGTATGTGACCAGTACTGTTACATTCAACTACGGGTCACAGCCGAGCAAGTCGGCACCTGCCACTTCGTGACTTGGAGCTCGCTGCGCTCGGCCAGCGTTTGCCACGCTATGTAGCTCGGCCAGCTTCCTCCTGGCCTTGAGGTCCCTCCCGGATGTGGTTCCGTCTAAGCACCTTGGCTATCGCCATCGCCTTGTGTGCATGCAAGCCAGCCGGGCCGGTTGGCGAGCATCTACCAGCGGAAAGGGTCGACCCACAACTGGCTCGAGCCGAAGAGCATGCCGAGCCGGGTCCAGGTGCAGGCATACCTCACGATGGGAAGATCGATTGGCCTGAGCCGCTGCCGGCTGAGCCCAGCTCCTCAGCGTCGGCTCCGCAGGAAGTCCCCTTGCAAATTGCTGGTGATGTGGTTCCACCTGTCCGACTGAAGGGTCGGATGGCCCAGTTCTCGCAGCGAGACTGCCGATGGACTGGGCCGATCATCCTTGAGACCGTCATCGACACTCAGGGGCGGATCGAGAGCCTCAGATTTCTCAAGAAGCAACCTCCAGAGTGTATTGAACAACCCATCCGCGATTCCCTCAGGACCTGGCAGTTCAAGCCCGCCGAGCTCAACGGTGAGCCGGTATCCGTCTACTACATGCTCACAGTCAACATCCACTGGCAGTAGTTGGCTAGGCGCGGGCTGCTGGGCCTGGGCGGGTTCGGCTGTCGCCCCTCCGGGGCTTGGGGGTCCCTCGGGTTGCGCACCCGGGGCTCGCGCCCCGGGCTAGATGCCTCCGCCCCTCCGGGGCTTGAGAGTGGTCATCGTGATTCGGATCGCGGACCGCAAGAGGGTCTAGAAGCAGGGGCGTCGAGCTCGATCAACCAAGCGGACGCGCCCCTTCGGACGGCGCCCCTGAGAAATGGCGTTGCTGAGAAATGGCGCCGCTGAGAAATATGGACTAGGAGTCTGAAATGGCGAAAGTAACCGGAATCGGCGGCGTTTTCTTCAAGAGCAAGGGGAAGAGCGCTGAGTTGGCGGACTGGTACCGGAAGCATCTGGGCATGGCGTTGGAGGATTTTGGCGGCGCTGCTCTCAAGTGGCCCGACGATCCTGCCGACGATGGAGGTCTGACCGTGTGGTGCCTCGCGAGCAAGGACAGCGAGTGGTTCAGCCCGAGCACCTCGTCCTTCATGATCAACTACCGGGTCGACGACTTGGGCGAGATGCTGGAGCAACTGCGGGCGGACGGGGTGGAGATCGTCGGGGGGCCGGAGTCCCACGAGAACGGCAAGTTCGCGTGGATCATGGATCCGGAAGGAAACAAGGTCGAGCTTTGGCAGCCGATGCCCTGGGACGAGAAGAACAAGGAGGCCTGAGATCGTCACTCTGTCCAGCCTCCTGGCTCTAGGCCTCCTCACCACCTTCGCCCTCCTCTCCCTCCTCCACATCCTCTGGGCCCTGGGTGTGCGCTGGGGGATGAGCTCGACGCTGCCGGAAGTCGAAGGCAAGCCGGCGTTCGTGCCGGGGCCGTTCGTAACCCTCGTCGTGGCGGCGGCGCTGGGGTTTTGTGCGCTGCTGGTGGCCGCGGTGGCGGGGTGGGTTCAGCTGCCGTTGGCGGAGCGCTGGGTCCGCTGGCTGGCCATCGCCATGGCGGGGGCGTTTGGGTTGCGGGCGGTGGGGGAGTTTCGGCTGGTGGGGTTCTTCAAGCGGGTGAAGGGAACCCGCTTCGCGCGCATGGATACGCTGGTCTACTCCCCGCTATGCCTGCTGCTGGCGCTGGGGACGGCTGGCTTGCTGCTCCTCACTCGGAGCTGAGCGAGCTCCGCAGTTCCCGCACCGCCTCATGGGTGCTGAGGAAGACTTTCCCCGGGGCGAGGTGGTCGAGGAAGGAGGTGCGGGCGAGGCGGTCGGCTACGGGGCCTTTGACTTCGGCCAGGTGGAAGGTGACGCCGGCGCTGCGCAGCTCGTCCACCAAGCGTTCCAGACTCTCCAGCGCCGAGCCGTCGATGAAGTTCACCGCGCTGGCGATGAGCACCAGGTGGCGGACCTGGGGGCGGTTGGCGACCATCTCCAGGAGGCGCCCTTCCAGATAGGCGGTGTTGGCGAAATAGAGGCTCTCGTCCACCCGCACCAGCAATAGATCGGGCCAGGTTTCCACCGAGTGACGGAGCACGTTGCGAAAGTGCTCGCTGCTCCCGACGCGGCCGACCTCCGCCAGGTGGGGGCGGCTGGTGCGGAAGAGGTGGAGGGCGAGGGCGACGACGGCGCCGAAGAGGATGCCTTCTTCCACCCCGGCGAGGAGCACCGCCAGGAACGTGCCGGCCCAGGCGAAGGCGTCGGCACGGCTGTAGCGCCACAGGCGGCCGAGGGCTTTGAGATCCACCAGTTGGAGAACCGCCACCAGGATGATGGCGGCGAGGACCGCCTTGGGCAGGAGCCGGAAGGCGGGCATGAAGAAGGCGAGGGTGAGGGCCACCAGGGCGGCGGTGACCAGGGAGGCGAGGCCGCTGCGGGCGCCGGCGGCGTCGTTGACGACGGTGCGGCCGAGGCCGCCGGAGATGGGGAAGGCGCCGGTGCAGGCGGCGCCCACGTTGGCGACGCCGAGGGCGCGGAGCTCAGTGTTGGAGTCTACTGTCTCCCGCTCTCGGGCCGCCAGAGCCTTGGCCACCGCATAGCCTTCGATGAAGCCCACCAGCGCAATGGCCACCGCCGGCAGGGCCAGCTGAGAGGCGAGGGTGGTGTCCCAGAGGGGCAGGCCCAGGGAAGGCAGGCCGGCGGGGATCTCGCCCACCACCGGCACCTCCTCCAGCTGCAAGTGGGCGACGGCGACGGTGCCCAGGATCACCACCGCCAGCGGACCACTGCGAGTCACCAGGCCGCGCACCGGCGCCGGCAGCTTCCAGCGCTGGAGGATCGGTTCCAGCCCCAGGCGAAAGAAATAGAGCATCGCCAGCGCAGCGGCGCCGAGGATCAGGGTGGGAGGGTGGATGGTGCCCGCTTCACGAACGAGCTGCACCAGCTGGCCGCCGGGGCCGCTGCCGGGGGTGCGGGAGAGGCCGGTGAGGGGCAGCAGCTGGCCGGTGGCGATGACCAGGGCGGCGGAGGTGGTGAAGCCGGAGATCACCGCGTGGCTGAGGAAGTTGGCCAGGAAGCCCGCCCGCACCAGCCCCAGGAGGAGGTAGACCGCCGCCACCAGCAGCGCCAGGGTGCCCGCCAGCGCTGCCGCCTCGGGAGAGCCCGCCGCCGCCAACGGCCCGAGGGCACCGGCCACCATGAGAGCGATGATGGCGGAGGGGCCGACGGAGAGGGCACGGCTGGAGCCCAGCAGGCCGTAGAGGGCGGTGGGCACCACGCTGGCGTAGAGCCCCATCTGGGGCGGCAGCCCGGCCAGCAGGGCGTAGGCCATGCTCTGGGGCACCAGCAGCGTCGCCACCACGGTGCCTGCCAGGAGGTCCGAGGGCAGATCGCTGCGCCGGTAGGTCAGAGGCCACCAGCGGTGGCGGTGAGGAGAGGGCATGGGGGAATTGTATGCAGCGGGCAGGGTAGAGGGGGA
>JAXHTF010000312.1 GCA_034211275.1 Acidobacteriota bacterium | reverse complement strand
ATGCTGAACACCAGCTAATGCTCTTCAATCTCAGTGTGCTGGAATACCAGAACCACAAGCGTTGGTGCGATGTTCATCCCGCAGTCTTGAGTCTGCCTGCTTTTCAAGAAGCTTTGCGCCGGGGTAGCGAGGAGGTTGGTGCAGGACAAGCTCCGCAGGCTGAGGAAGGAACGACCAATCAGGATGAGGATGAATGAGCGACGAAGTGCGTGAGACAGCGGCTGTTTATCAGGTCGAAGAGCCTCTGGATCCTTGTGTAACGCCGCCTCCGATTCCGGCCGACCTCCTGCCGCTAATTCGCCTTCTTGAGTACGCTGATGGTTTTACGCTGGCGTTCCTGGTGCACAACGTGCCTGTGGAAGCCGACCGCTTGGTCGATCTACTACTGGCAGAGCTTGCTTCCCGAGGCCGCCCGGGTCGAGTCGTTCGTCTAAGGGGCCAGGCTGTCGACTTGCTGAGTGAGATCGAGAGAGTCGATCAAGAGCCAAATCGACCCCTATTCGTTCTGGGTTTCGAGCGCTCCATCCCCTCGGGCCAGGAGTTTCCTCCCGCGCTGACCCACCTCAACATGGCGCGGGAGAATTTCCGCGATCTTCCTTTTCCTGTTGTTCTAGTACTGCCGGACTACGCGTTGACCAAGCTAGCCCGCGAGGCGCAAGACTTCTGGGCTTGGAGGTCCGGGGTTTTCGAGGTGCCGAGCGAGGCTCTCGAACCCGTGGGCAGGCAGACCATCGAGGAGCTGATTGACTCACCTCTCGAGATGTCTCGCCCTGCTGCTCTACGGCACCTGCGGGTACTCGAATCTCTGCTGGCGAAGTCTCAGGCACGGCAGGGAGATACGCGAAAGGAGCGGTTGGATCTGCATCGGCGCCTCGGGGCGCTGCTGCATCGGCTTGGAGACGATGCGGAGGCTGCTTCCCATCTAAAGAAGGCGGTGACACTAGCGCGGGAGCTGCCAGCTAGGCTTGCTCTGGCCGAGTGCCTTGGCCTTTTGTCTAGAACTCTCGCTGGACGAGGAGACTCTCACGAGGCGCTCTCTGTAGTGCAGGAATCGGTTCACCTCTGGGGGGCGCTCGCGAGTGAAAACCCCCAGCGGAACCTCCCCTTCCTTGCGGACTCCCTAGACAACTTCGCTAATCAGTTAGCTGAGGTGGGAGAGCGAGAAAAGGCGTTGGAGGTCAGTCAGGAGGCAGTGAGCATCGTTCGAGCTCTTGCCAGCGAGAATCCCGGCAGGCACCTAGCCGAGCAAGCCCGCAGCCTCAACAATCTGTCCGGTCATCTCAGTAGGCTGGGTAGGCAGGAAGAGGCGTTGGACGTAACCCTGGAAAGCGTCGAGCTGTTGCGGGCTTTGGCTCGTGAGGCGCCCGAAAGGTACGCAGGAGATCTCGCGGCTGCCCTGCGTAATCTGTCCCTGAGCCTGTCAGAGATTGATCGATTCCAGGCGGCCCTAGCAGTCCTTCGGGAGGCTGCGGAGATTTATCGCCGTCTATTTAAGAAGGATCCGCACCGGTTTGGCAATCCTTTGGCTCGAAGCCTAATTGACCTCGCGGTCAGTAGTTTCCCTTTAGGGGACCGCGAAAGGGTTGTCGCAGCTGCTCGGGAGGCTCTGCAAATTCCAACCAGCCTAATGCTCGGCGGTTCCTTGGAAGACAGGGAGAATTTAGCCATAGGCCTGTTTAGTCTCTACAACGCTCTAACAAACGTTGGTGACGATGAAGCCGCCTATGCGGCGATTTGGAAGAGAGTCGAAGTCGACCGGAGCGTGGTGGACGATGATCCGGATCATTCTGCCATTCCGAAGACCTCGGCGTTGTCAGCGCTGGCCGAGCTCCAGCTAGCCAGAGGAGAGAGCGGCGCGGCCCGGGAGACCTTGTTGGAAGCGGTCGAGCTTGTCGAGCCGGTGGCTATTGGCTGCCCGGACGGTCTGGAGCACCTCCTTTGGGAGCGACTGAAGCAGAAGCTGGAGAACCTGCCCAAAGTCTGATTCGCTCGCGCCGCGACAGCTCTTCCAGAATGGGAAGCCACTGCCGAGTGCTCTCGCGCGGGCAGGCAAGACGCATCAAAACGCTAGCCAACCCAAACCCCTTGTGCTATAGTCTCACTTCTGCGGCGGATGCCTGTCCGCAGGAGGTTGGTGGTGTTCGGAGCGAAGTCGCCCGTTCGGGTTGACGCGCGTTTCCGAGATTGTTACGATCCGCCTTCCTCGCGCCGATGGTCTTCCCAAGACCGTGGCGCCCTAGAACAGACGTAAGACAACCGGCGCTGAACCTGCGACATGGTTCTTCGCTTCGTGGCCTGCACCACTCATGCGGGTGGTCAACGCAGGTTCAACGGTCGTTCGTTGGAGGTAAGTATGCCGACGATCAATCAGCTCGTTCGAAAAGGACGTGAGCGCCAGCTCGAAAAGACCAAGAGTCCTGCGCTCCAGGGTTCCCCGCAGAAGCGCGGCGTGTGTGTGCGCGTGTACACCCAGACCCCCAAGAAGCCGAATTCGGCTCTGCGCAAGGTCGCCCGCGTTCGCTTGACCAATGGAATCGAGGTCACCACCTACATTCCCGGGGTCGGCCACAACCTGCAGGAGCACTCCATCGTGCTGATTCGCGGCGGCCGTGTGAAGGATCTGCCGGGTGTTCGATATCACGTCATCCGGGGCACCCTGGACGCAGTGGGCGTGGAAGCCCGTCGTCAGGGGCGTTCTAAGTATGGAGCCAAGCGCCCCAAGGCGTGATGGGAGCGGTAAGACACCATGCCGAGAAGAAGAGAAGTTCCGAAGCGGGAAATTCTGCCCGACCCGATCTATAACTCCCAGCTGGTGGCGAAGTTCGTCAACGTCCTCATGGAGGACGGCAAGAAGAACACCGCCCAGCGGATCATCTACGATGCGCTTCGCACGATCGAAGGGCGCACCGAAGACGATCCCATGAAGGTCTTCAAGCGGGCCATCGAGAACGTCAAGCCCGCTGTGGAGGTCAAGTCCCGGCGCGTCGGCGGTTCGACCTATCAGGTGCCCGTCGAAGTCCGCGCGAGCCGCAAGCTGGCGCTTTCGATGCGCTGGCTGATTCAGGCGGCGCTCAAGCGGGGCGAGAAGACGATGAAGCTGCGGCTCGCCAACGAGCTGATGGACGCTTCCCAGAGCCGCGGCGGCGCGGTCAAGAAGCGGGAAGACACCCACCGGATGGCGGAGGCCAACAAGGCGTTCTCCCACTACCGCTGGTAACCCAATACCGCTAGCCCGAGTCGGTCGCTGGCAGCAAGGCGACGACGCGGCAAGCTGACGAGATCGATCCAGGGCGGCGACCCTTCGCGGGCCGGCCGCCCCGGTTTAGCAATACGGTAAGCAATACGGACGTATAAGTCATGGCAAGGCAAGTAGCGCTCAAAGATACGCGGAACATCGGCATCATGGCCCACATCGATGCCGGTAAGACCACCACCACCGAGCGGATCCTGTTCTACACCGGGATCAACTACAAGATCGGTGAGGTGCACGAAGGCACCGCGACCATGGACTGGATGGTCCAGGAACAGGAGCGGGGTATCACCATTACCTCCGCTGCCACTACCTGCTTCTGGCGCGATCATCGGGTCAACATCATCGATACTCCCGGTCACGTGGACTTCACCGCCGAGGTGGAGCGCTCGCTGCGCGTCCTCGACGGTGCCGTGGCGGTCTTCGATGCCGTCGCCGGCGTCGAGCCCCAGTCCGAGACCGTGTGGCGCCAGGCGGACAAGTACCACGTGCCCCGTATCGCCTTCGTCAACAAGATGGATCGCGTCGGCGCCGACTTCGATCGCACCGTCGCCATGATGCGGTCCCGGTTGCACGCTTCGCCGGTGGTCATTCAGCTGCCCTGGGGTGCCGAGAGCGAGTTCAACGGCGTCATCGACCTGGTGCAGATGAAGGGCCTCCTCTATAAGAACGAGGATCTGGGGGCCAACTACGAGCTGGTGGACATTCCCGCCGAGCTCAACGATCTGGCTCACGAGAAGCGCGAGCAGATGGTCGAGGCCATCGCCGAGACCGACGACGAGCTGCTGGAGAAGTATCTCTCCGGCGACGAAGTCACCGACGATGAGCTCAAGGACGCTCTGCGCCGAGCCACCATCGGTTCCAAGCTGCAACCGGTGCTCTGCGGTACCGCGTTCAAGAACAAGGGCGTCCAGCCCCTGCTCGACGCCATCATCGAC
>JAXHTF010000311.1 GCA_034211275.1 Acidobacteriota bacterium | reverse complement strand
GCAACCTCTTCGCCGCCCTGATGGACGCGGTGGAGCATTGCTCCCTGGGGCAGATCACCCACGCCCTCTACGAGGTGGGGGGCGAGTACCGGCGCAATCTCTGACAGTCGCTCCGGAATTCAGCAGCTTCAGGACTTGGAGTCAGCGGTGGGCCCACTCCCGGCAGGCTCGTCGAGGGCGGAGACCATCCGCGGCTGCGCCGGCGCTTCCTCCGACATCCGCAGCTCCGGCTTGCCTTCCCGGACGTGCTCATAGAAGCGCTGGGTGGGATAGGCGAGATCGATGCGCGGGCACTCGTGGAAGCGATCCAAGATCGCCTCGCAGATCGCCTGCTCCAGCGAGCGCCGGCCCCGGGGCGGGCTGAGGAAGCGCAGAGTCAGGAGCACGCCGCTGTCGGCGATCTTGGTGTAGACGATGGGGGTCAGCTGCCGGTAGTGCAGCAAATAGCGCCGTGAGGCCCGCTTGAGCTCCCGCGCCGCCTCCTCCGCCAGATGCCCCGCCTTGTCGTTGACGATCTCGGTGAGAATCTCCTTGGCCTGGCGCCAATCGCTCTCGAAGGTGACCATGATCGGCAGCTCGTGCCAGAGATAGGCGAAGCCGCGGGAGTAATTCATCATCACGCCGCTCAACACCTGGCCGTTGGGCACGTGGATGACCCGGCCGGTGCTCTGCTCCGCCGCCACCCAATTGCCCACCTCCATGAGGGTGAACTTGAACAGCCGGATGTCGATGACGTCCCCCCGCAAGCCGCCGATCTCGATGCGGTCTCCGAGCTCGAAGGGCTTGCGCACGAGGATGAACATCCAGCCGGCGAAGCCCAGCACCAGGTCCTTGAGGGCGATGGCCAGGCCCGCCGACAGCAGACCGAGGAAGGTGGAGATGGAGCGGAACTGCTCGAACCACACCAAACCCAGCAGCAGGAAGCCCAAGAGCGTCGCGCCGTAGGCCGAAAGCTTGCGCAGATGGTAATGATGGGTGGGATTGGGGTCCAGCCGCTCTACCGCCGTCACCACCAGGTGCCGGAGCAGCCAGAGCAGGGCGATAATCAGCAGAGTGAGGAGAAAGCGGGCGTGAAAATTCGGCGCCGCGGCCACCAGGGACTCGGCCCAGGCGGTGATCTCTTCGATGATTCCTGGCTTCAAGGTTTGCTCGACGGGCTGTACATCTGCTCAAACCTCAGTAGAATACTGAGCAAGCTTGGAAGATCCTAGCATCCGAAGCCGCATCAGAGATGCTCGAAAAAGGGCAGAGCGGGCAAGGTGCATGGACCTCCTGGTGAACTGGCTCCGGAGCCCCCGTGGCTGCCGCGAAAGCCGAGTGCCGGATGGAACACTGGCCGGTGGGTTGCCGAAGTGGGGCAACCTGACTTACAATAGACGACGTTAAATCGAGCCCATTTCTCGGAGGAAAATCATGAGTGAGGTCTTCGCATCGAGCAACAGCCGCCAGCTCCTTTTGGGTGCTTTGCTGGCTATCGCGATGGTCGTCGCCACCGTGCCCGCCACCGCCACGACCCTGGATGTCACCGGCGGCGCTGCCATCGACGGCAGCTTCGGTATGGCCATCAACTTCACCCCGGCATCCACGACTCGCGCTTACGTCGAAGACGCTTCTCCCAGTGGCGAGACCCACTACGTCTTCCGCTACCGCTTCGATCCCAACGAGATCATCATGGATGACAACAAGCGGTACAAGCAGTTCACTGCCTTCCGGGAGACTCCCAGCCAGTATCGCTGCATCAACGTCACCTACCGCAAGAACGGCACGGACAACTTCTTCCGCATCAAGTCCCACATGAACCCGGCCAGCGCCGAATGGCAGCGCACCGCCTGGATCACCCTGCCCGAAGGCCCCTCGGTCCTCGAGGTCGACTGGACCGCCGCTTCCGGCCCTGGCGCCGCGGACGGTGAGATGCGCGTTTGGCTCGACGGTACTCTGATCGAGACCGTCCCCAACCTGGACAACGACGAGTGCGCCATCGACTTCGTGCGGTGGGGTGCTGTCGGCGGTGTCGACCCGAACACCGACGGCGCGCAGAACTTCGATCTTTTCGAATCCTTCCGGTAAGCCCTCCGCTATCGGAAGCGCCCTCCGGGCTCAAGCTCCGCGGTGTCCCAGAACCGGTCTCGGTTCCCAAGACACCGCGGAGTTTTTCGTGCTCGCAGAGGGCCCAGGAGCTTCATTTGCCCGCCAAGCCCCGTTCCCCCAGCACGACTCCCCACAGTACCCGGTCCCGCTCCAAGAGACCCCGTAACCTCCCCCGCATTGGCTGGCGAGAATGGCTCGCCCTGCCGGCTCTCGGGATCGAGCGCATCAAGGTCAAAGTCGACACCGGAGCCCGTACTTCTTCTCTTCACGCCTGGGACATCCAACGCTTCGAGCGCGAGGGACAGTCGTGGGTGCGCTTCGAGGTGCATCCCGAGCAGCGGAGCTCCCGGCCGGTGATCGTCGAAGCGCCGCTGGTGGACGAACGCAAAGTTCGTCCGTCCACCGGCAAGGCTCGCTCCAGCTCCTCGCCCGAGCCGGCATCGGCATGCTGCGCCCCAGCCGCGGCCCGATGGTGCTGGAGGTGAACTCCTCCCCGGGCCTCGAAGGCATCGAGAAAGCCTCCAATGTCGACGTGGCGGACAAGATCATCGAATTCCTGGAGCGCAAGGCCGTTCGTGGCAAAACCCGCGACACCGTGGGCGTCTGAGCCTATCCGCATCGGCGAGAGCACGGTGGCTCCGGGCAGCTTCGCCCGCCTGGAGCTGCCCCTGGCTCGCCTCTTTACCGGCACCTGGCTGAAGCTGCCGGTGGCGGTGATTCACGGTGCCACGCCCGGTCCCCGGGTTTGGCTCGACGCCGCCATCCACGGTGACGAGCTCAACGGGGTGGAGATCATCAACCAGGTTCTCGACCACCTCGACCCGGGGACCCTCCGCGGCGCCGTGCTGGCGGTGCCGGTGGTCAACGTCTTCGGCTTTGTTCAACAGGACCGCTACCTCCCCGACCGCCGGGACCTCAACCGCTCCTTTCCCGGGTCTCCCCGCGGCTCCCTAGCCTCCCGTCTGGCCCACCTCTTCATGACCCAAGTGGTGAATCAGTGTCACTACGGCATCGACCTCCACACCGGTTCCCAGCATCGGACCAACCTGCCCCAGATCCGGGGCAACCTCGAGAACCCGGAAGTGCGCCGCCTGGCCGAAGCCTTTGGCGCTCCCCTGATCTACGACGCCGGCAGCCTCCGGGGCTCCCTCCGTGCCGCCGCCCGCAAGCAGAAGATTCCCATGGTGGTCTACGAGGCCGGTGAGCCCATGCGTTTCGACGACGACTCCATCGCGGTGGGAGTGCGCGGCGTGCTCCGCGTGCTCACCGAGCTGGACCTGTGGCCCGAGGGCGAGCATTCCAAGACCGTTTCTCCGGCTCTCGAGACCGCCAAGACTCGCTGGATCCGGGCCAGCCAAAGCGGCATCGCCTACCTCGACGTGAAGCTCGGTGAGCGCGTGCAGAAGAACCAAACCTTGGGCCACATCAGCGACCCCCTCTCCCCCACCCGCCGGCTCATCCGAGCTCCCGCCGCCGGCATGGTCATCGGCTTCACCAACAACCCCCTGGTGCACCAGGGCGACGCCTTGCTGCACCTGGCGATGACTGAATAGCGATTCCGGGCATCGGCGAGGTTCTCGAACGAAGATTCGGCGGAAAAGGGCCGCTCGCAGCGCGGCTCGACTTTTGCCACGGGCTGCTAGGAGTCGTCCTCTCCCACCTGCAGCTCCAACACCTCCAGCTGTTTGCGCAGAAGCTCCAGATCCCGAGGCCGCATCTCCGCCGGTAGCTCCAACACCGCCCGGCGGCCGGCTCCTAGGGAGATCTCGAAGCGCTGAGTAGCGGCTTCTCCACCTCTCGACTCCTGGGCTAGCCCTTCTGAATCCGCCGCTGAAGCCGGCCGGATAGATGGGTGGGTGGGGGCCGGTTCTGCAGGGGCCGCGGCTCCAGAACCAACGGAAGGGGCTTCTTCGGAGGATCCGGGGGTCGCCGTCGATGGGGTGAGCATGCGCCCTTCCGCGTCCAGTACTCCGGCATAGCGTGCCGAGCGTAGGAAGATCTCCGCTGCCCGGCCGCTGGCGGCGTCGGTGATGCCGTGGTCGCGCACCAGAACGTGGTGCAGGCGCCGAGGAACCTGCGGTTCTGCAGCATAGCGTTCGAGCACAGCCGCGAAGAGGGCGGGCTGCGCCAACGCCTCGCGCAGCGCCTGGCGGTGCTCCTCTT
>JAXHTF010000310.1 GCA_034211275.1 Acidobacteriota bacterium | reverse complement strand
TCCGGCGCCTCGACGGTGACTTCCAGCCCCTTCAGCCGCAGCTCGGTGGCGCGGCCGTCGAGGAGGGAGAACATCACCTGGAAAAGAGGGGAATGGCTCAGGTCGCGCTCCGGCCGCAGCTCCTCCACCAATTTCTCGAACGGCAGATCCTGGTGCGCGTACGCCTCCAAGGTGCTCTCCCGCACCTGCTCCAGAAGCTCCGCGAAGGGGAGCTCCGGCGCCGGGGTGGCGCGCAGCACCAGGGTGTTGACCAGGAAGCCGACGAGATTCTCCACCTCCAGCCGATGGCGGTTGGCGATGGGCACGCCGACGCATAGATCCCGGGCGCCGGTGATGCGGTGCAAGACGGCGTCGAAACCCGCCAGCAGCACCATGAACAGGCTCGCAGCGCTGCGGCGGGCCAGGCCTTCCAGCACCTCTACCGCCTCCTCCGGCAGGGCCACCCGGGCAATGGCGCCGTGGAAGGTCTGCACCGCCGGCCGGGGACGATCCGTCGGCAACTCCAACACCGCCGGCGCTCCCTCCAGCCGCTGGCGCCAAAAGGTCAGCTGCTCCTCCAGGGCGTCCCCCTGCAGCCAGCGGCGCTGCCATAGGGCGTAGTCCGGAAAGTGCACCGGCAAGGGCGGCAACTGCGGGCGGCGGTGCTCCAGATCGGCGTCGTAGAGCTCGCCCAGGTCGCGGAAGAAGACTCCCTGGGACCAGCCGTCGGCAAGGATGTGGTGGAAGGTCACCAGCAGCCGGTGGCTGTGCGGCCCCACCGCCACCAGCACCACCCTCCAACCAAGCTCCCGCCGCAGGTCGAAGGGCCGGCGGGCCTCCCGCCGGATCAGCTCCTCGGCGGTGCTCTGGATATCCCCGCTCTCGGCGTCTTGGCTCTGGGCGTTCGGGTTCTTGCCGTTTGGGCCCTCGAGCCGCTGGAGGTCGACGCGGCTCCAGGGCAGCACCGCCTCGCTGGCCGGCACCACCGCCTGCACGGGGCGCCCCTGGACCTCGGCGAAGCGGGTACGCAGGCTCTCGTGGCGGGCGATCAGCCGGCTCAGGGCCCGGACCAGGGCAGGCAGGGGGAGCTCGCCCTCGAGGTGCAGCGCCCCGGGGATGTTGTAGACCGCCGAGCTGTGGATCAGGCGCTCGAAGAACCACAGCCGTTCCTGGGAGAAGGAGAGCGGCAGTGGGCGGTCGCGGTTGGCGGCGGGGATCTCCGGCAGCGCCGGCCGGTGGGCGTCCTCTAGCCGGCGAGCCAGCTGCGCCACCGTCGGCGCCTGGAAGAGGATCTTGAGCGATGGGTCGACCCCCAGAGCGGTGCGCAGCCGCGAGACCACCTGGGTGGCCAGCAGGGAGTGACCGCCGAGCTCGAAGAAGTTGGCGTCCACGGAGACCTGGGGCAGGCCCAGGACCTCCGCCCAGATGCCGCACAACACTTCCTCCAACGGCGTGCGGGCGGCGGCGCCGGCGCTCGCCGCCACCGCCTTGAGCTCCGGATCCGGCAACGCCTTGCGATCCACCTTGCCGTTGGGCGTGCGCGGCAACGCCGCCAGCAGCACGGTCACCGACGGCAGCATGTAGTCCGGCAGGGTGCGCCGTAGATGGCCCTGGAGACGCCGGTGCCAGGCCTCCTGCTCCTGCTCGCCGGGCGCCTCTCCGCCCTCGGGACCGAGGGCCACGAAGGCCACCAGCCGCACCTCCCCGTCGCCGGTGGAGCGGGCGCTGACCAACGCTTCCCGGACCTCGGCATGGTCGAGCAGCGCCGCCTCCACCTCTCCCAGCTCAATGCGAAAGCCCCGCACCTTGACCTGGTGGTCCCGGCGGCCGAGAAACATCATCCGGCCATCGGGGAGGAAGCGGGCCAGGTCGCCGGTGCGGTAGAGCCGGCGGCCCCCCGCGTCGGAATCCTGGGCCTCCACCGAGAAGGGATCGGGCACGAAGGCGCCGGCGGTGAGACCGGGACGGCCGCGGTAGCCCCGGGCCAGCCCGTTCCCTCCGAGATAGAGCTCTCCCACCACGCCCACCGGGACCGGCTCGCCGTGGAGGTCGAGCAAATAGGCCTGGGTCCCCGGCAGCGGGCGCCCGATGGCCGGAGCGGAGGTGTTGGCCGGTACTTCCTCCTCCGTCGAGTAGGTGGTGTCCTCGGAAGGACCGTAGAGATTGAACACCCGCACCCCGGGGCGCGACCGGCGGACGCTGTCCACCAGCACCCGCTGCAGCGGCTCGCCGGCCAGGTTCACCACCTTCACCGACGGTGGCAGGGCCTCCAGCCGTACCAGCTCGGTCATCGCCGACGGCACGGTGTTGATCAGGCTCACCCCCTCCTCTTCCGGCACCTCCGCCAGCTCCAGGGCGGACTGCACCAACACCACCCGGCTGCCGCCGCACAGGCCGGCAAAGAGCTCGAAGACGGAGAGGTCGAAGCATACGGAGGTGGCCGCCAGCATCACCGCCCGCTCCGCCGGCGAGAAGCGCTCCAGAGCCCAGCGCACCATGTGCACGGCGCTGCGATGTTCGATGGCCACGGCCTTGGGGCGGCCGGTGGAGCCGGAGGTGAAGATCATGTAGGCCAGAGCGCTGGCTCGTGCTGGTTCCTTGGCGCCCGGTGCTCTCGACGACGTCACCTCTGCCCAGTCTTCCTCCGGCGCCGGCGCGTCGCCGTCCATGGCCAGCCCCCGCGCCCGACTCTCCGGCAGCCGCTGGAGGGTTTCGGCGGTGCCCAGCACCCAGCGGGCACCGGAATCCTCCAGCATCACCTCCACCCGCTCCCGCGGATAGGCGGGATCCACCGGCACGTAGGTGCCCCCCGCCGCCAGCACCGCCAACAGCGCCGTCACCAGCTCCGGCTGCCGGGGTAAGCACACCGCCACCGAGGTCTCCGGTCCGACTCCCAGCCCCTCCAGGTGCCGAGCCCAGGCCACCACCCGGGCGGCCAGCTCACCGTAGGTCCAGCGTTCCGCCGCTCCTGCCCCGGGATCTCCGCCCCAATAGTGGATCAGGGCGATGGCCTCCGGAGTCCTCCGCGCCTGCTGAAAGAAGAGCTCGTCCAGCCGCGCCGCCGCGCCCTCCTCGACGGTAGTGGAAGCCTTCTCCCCCCCTCCCCGATTCCACACCACCAGCATCTGATGGCGTTCCGCCGCCGGCAGCAGCTGCAGCCGGGTCACCGGCGACTCCGGATCCGCCACCGCCGAAGCCACCAGGGTGCGATAGTGGCGGCCCATGCGCTCCACGGTGGAGGTGTCGAAGAGGTCCAAGGCGTATTGCACCGTCGCCGCGATGGCCCCCTCGGCAGCCTCTTCGAGATAGAAGAGCAGGTCGAACATGGCCTGGCCGGAATCGATGATCTCCCGCCGTAGCTCCAAGCCTTCCAGCTGCAGCTCCTGAGCCGCCGTGGTCTGGAGCTGGAAGAGCACCTGGAAGAGGGGGTGGTGGCTCAGGTCCCGCTGCGGTTGGAGCTCCTCCACCAGCTTCTCGAAGGGCAGATCCTGGTAGTCGTAGGCCTCCACCGTGGTGGCCGCCACCCGCCCCAGCAGCTCCTGGAAGCTGGGGCTGCCGGAAACGTCCCCGCGCAGCACGAGGGTGTTGACGAAGAAGCCGATGAGGCCCTCCACCTCGGAGCGGGTGCGGTTGGCGATGGGCATGCCGACGCAGAGATCTGACTGACCGGAGTAGCGCCGCAGCAGCACCAGGAAAACCGCCAGCAGCACCATGAACGGGGTGGCACCGGCACCGCGGCCGAGACGGCGCACGCCGCGGTAGAGCTCCGCATCGAGGTGAAAACCCACCAGCGCCCCTCGTCCCGTGGGCTCCGCCGGCCGCGGCCGGTCGGTGGGCAGCTCGAGCACCGGCGGGGCACCGGCCAGACGCTGGCGCCAATATCCCAGCAGCCGCTCCAGCCGCTCCCCCTCCAACCACTGGCGCTGCCAGCGGGCGAAGTCACCATATTGCAGTGGCAGCGGCGGCAGCTCGGCGGTCTCTCCGCGGCGCTGCGCCGAGTACAAGGCTCCCAGCTCCTGAGTCAGCACCCCGATGGACCATACGTCGGAGACGATGTGGTGCATGTCCACCGCCAGCTGCCAGCGCCTCTCCCCCAGCCGCATCAGGAGCAGTCGCAGCAGCGGCCCCTTGCGCAGGGAGAAGGAACGGCGCACCAGCCGGGCCATCCAGCGGCGGGAGAGCTCGGCGGCGGTAGAGCCGGGGAGGCGGCTCAGATCCACCACCGGCAAGGGCACCGCCATGGACGGCAGCACCGCCTGTCGGGCCTTGCCCTCGGCGCTGACGAAGACCGTGCGCAGACTGTCGTGGCGGCGCACCAGCTGGGCTACCGCCCGCTCCAGCGCCGCCACCGACAG
>JAXHTF010000309.1 GCA_034211275.1 Acidobacteriota bacterium | reverse complement strand
AGAGCTCGGCGGGGAAGACGTTGAAGTCGAAGCCGCGGCCGCGGTTGACGCCGCCGGAGCTGTCGAGACCACCGGTGGAGGCGGGTACCTCCATGCCGTTGAGGGTGACCCGGGTGAAGGACGAGTCGAGGCCGCGCAGGGAGAGCTGGCGCCCTTCGCCGCCCTCGCGGACGATGGTCACGCCAGGAACGCGCTGGATCGCTTCCGCCACGTTGAGGTCGGGCATCTTGCCGATGTCCTCGGTCACGATGCTGTCGCGGGTGTTGACGGCGTCCCGCTTCAGCTCGACGGATTCCTGCAGGCTCTGGCGAAAGCCCTTGACCTCGATGACGTCCATGAAGCCTTCGTCGGTCGCTTCCTCCTCGTCCCCTTCCTCCTCGTCTCCTTCTTCTTCGTCGTTGGCAGACTCTTCAGCGGCTTGCTCGGCTCGTGAGTCCGTCGAGCCTTGCTCCGGATCCTGCGCTAGGACCGGCTGGATGCCGAGCATGGTGACGAGCAGGACTGCTAGCAGGGCGACGACGAGCGCACGGGTCACCGTCAATCTGCGCAGATAGCGTGTAAGGACAGAAGACAATCTGGGCATACCACTCCACCTTTCGCTGAAAACATTCGAAAAACCGGGCCAGTCATCTGAGCCCAATTGCCCCCCAAGATTCCGGGAGGCCCAAGCTTGAATTTGCCTGCGGTGGCAGGATCGTTTTTAGGACCCTATCAGAATCGTAGGGAAATTGCGCCATCGGTGGCAAAAAATTGTGACGAGGTTGGGGTGGTTTTCCGGATTTCGTTGCAAGGTATTGATTTTATGGGTCTTATTCGTATGCCAAGGGCCTGTTCCGGGAGTTTCTGGGCCGGGCTCGCGCCTTTGGATGGTCCTCGGCGTCGTCGAGGAGCGGTCTTGGGGAGGGTATTTTTGGAGTCTAGAATGGCATGACGACAGCAATTTTCGGCGCCGAGGCCTCATTTCTCCCCATATCTCGGTCCATAGGGCATGTTCTAGGGCAGGAAAATTTATGCCACCGATAGCCAAAATGGTGCAGGATCTGCTACTGTCCTTCTCGTGACACACCCAACCCGTATCCCTTCCGGGCGCGGCATCGCCGCGGCCCGCCTTTCTTTGCCCCGCCGATTCTCGTGGGCAGCCGGTCTCTGCTGGGCTGTTGCCCTCTGTTGGCAAGCAAGTACCCTCGCCGAAGCTCCCGACCCGGCCCCCGGCCAGGTGGACTGGGGCATGGTGGAGACCATCGTGTCCCGCATCGAGGCGCCGCGCATACCGGACCGGGTCTACCGAGTCGCGGATTTCGGAGCCACGGCGGATGGTGCGATGGATGCCCGGCCGGCGATTCTGACGGCCATCGCCCAGGCATCCCGCGACGGCGGCGGGCGCGTGGTGCTCTCCCCGGGAGTCTGGCTCAGCCGCGGCCCGATTCACCTGAAGAGCCGCATCGAGCTGCACCTGGAGCCGGGGGCTCACCTGCTCTTCTCTCCCGAGCCGGAGCACTACTTGCCGGTGGTCGAGACCCGCTGGGAGGGAACCCGGGTGCTGAGCTACTCGCCCATGGTCTACGCCCGCGACGTCGAGGACGTGGCCATTACCGGTGCCGGCACCATCGATGGCAACGCTCAGAGCGGCTTTCACCCCTGGCATCCGCTAGCCCACGACGACATGCAGAAGCTGCGGCGCATGGGCTTTACCGGAGTCCCCCTCGAAGAACGAGTCTTCGGGGCGGGCACCTATCTGCGGCCGCCGCTGGTTCAGCTGGTGCGGGCGCGGCGGGTGCTGCTGCAAGGGTTTACCGCGGTGAACTCCCCCTTCTGGGTCAACCACCTGGTCTATTGCGAGCACGCCACGGTGCGCGGGATTCACGTGGAGAGCCACTTCCCGAACAACGACGGCGTGGATGTGGACTCCAGCCGCTACGTGCTGGTGGAGGATTCGACTTTCCGCACCGGGGACGACGCGGTGGTGGTGAAGTCCGGCCGCGACCTCGACGGCCGCACCGTCGCCATGCCCAGTGAGTATGTGGTGGTGCGTGGCAACGACATGGGTGGTGAGGACGGCATCGCCTTGGGTAGCGAGATGTCCGGCGACATCCGCTACGTCTTCTTCACCGACAACGTGCTGCGCTCCGGATCTTCGGCGATTCGATTCAAAGCCAACCTCGACCGCGGCGGCACCGTCGAGCACATCGGGGTGCGGCGATTCGAGGTGGGCTCCTTTGACCGCCTGTTCTGGTTCCAGCTCAACTATCCCGGCGAGCTGGGCGGGAATTTCCCTTCGACCTATCGCGACATCGTCTTCGAGGACTTCCAGGTGGGGGAGGTGGGCACGCTCTTCGAGGCCCATGCTCCGGAGCAAGCGCCGCTCTTGGACGTGGTGTTGCGCGCTGTCGCCGTCGATTCAGCGCAACAGACCGTGATCCTCGAAAATGTCGAGGGCCTCGCCTTCCACGACGTGACGGTGGCGGGCCGGCCGGTGAGCGCATCTTCCACCGAGGATGGGGAGCCGGCGGCTCCTTGAGGCAAGCCGACTAGCCAGCAGATCTGATCATCGAGTGGACCTGAATCAAGAGTGGATTTGAATAAGAGAGGGCCTTTCATGGACGTTCGTTATATCGCCGATCCCGTTCGCGTGAACCGCATGACCACCGAGGAGCTGCGCCAGAGCTTCCTCGTCGAGTCGCTGTTCACCGAAGACACCATCTCCATGCTCTACACCGACGCGGACCGCGCCATCGTGGGCTCCGCCGTGCCGACCACCGGGAGCCTCACCCTGGAGTCGGCGCCGGAGCTGCGCGCCGAGACCTTTTGCGAGCGGCGCGAGCTGGGCATTCTCAACATCGGTGGCCCCGGCACGATCACCGTCGACGGCGCGGACTACGCCATGGCCTCGCGGGACGCTCTCTACGTCGGGCGGGGCAGCCGGGCGATCACCTTCGCCAGCGACTCTGCCGGCAGCGACTCTTCCGACCGGCCCGCTCGCTACTACCTGCTCAGCTTCCCGGCCCACGCCGCTCATCCCACGGCTCACATCAAGGAGTCGGAGGCGGAGCCCGTGCGGTTGGGCAGCGGCGAGGCCGCCAACCAGCGCACCATCTACAAGCTCATCCACCCCGCTGGCGTCAAGAGCTGCCAGCTGACCATGGGCTACACCGTGCTGGAGCCCGGCAGCGTGTGGAACACCATGCCGCCTCACACCCACGAACGCCGCATGGAGATCTACCTCTACTTCGACCTGGCGGCGGACGCCCGCGTCTTCCACTTCATGGGGCGCCCCGACGCCACCCGCCATCTGGTGGTGGCAGACGCCCAGGCGGTGATCTCGCCGAGCTGGTCCATCCACTGCGGAGCGGGCACCGGTTCCTACACCTTCTGTTGGGGCATGGGCGGCGAGAACCAAGACTTCGACGACATGGATCACCTCACCCTCGACCAGCTGCAATAGGAGCGCGAAGCTCGTGATTCTCGATCAATTCAATCTCGCGGGAAAAACCGCCCTGGTCACCGGCGCCAGCCGCGGGCTCGGCCAGGGCATTGCGGTGGGACTGGCGGAGGCCGGTGCCGATGTGGCCCTGGTCTCCCGTTCCGACCCGTCGGAGACCCAGGAGCGCATCGAGGCTCTCGGGCGCCGCTGCCTGAGCATTCGGGCGGACCTCGGTGACAAGGCCTCGGTGGCGACCATCGTCGAGAAGACGGTGGAAGGGCTCGGAGGTATCGACATCCTGGTCAACAACGCCGGCATCATCCGCCGGGCGCCCATCACCGAGTTCACGGAAGAGGATTGGGACGACGTGATGAACGTCAACATTCGCAGTCTCTTCTTTCTCAGCCAGGCCGCCGCCAAGGTGATGATCGAGCAGGGCCGTGGCGGCAAGATCATCAATGTCGCGTCGATGCTGAGCTATCAGGGAGGCATCCTGGTGCCTTCCTACACGGCATCGAAGAGCGCTGTGCTGGGGCTCACTCGCCTGCTCGCCAACGAGCTCGCTGCCCACGGCATCAACGTCAACGGCATTGCTCCGGGGTATATGGCCACGGACAACACCCAGCCGCTGCGCGACGACCCGAAGCGCAATCAGGCGATCCTCGACCGCATCCCCGCCGGCCGTTGGGGCTCGCCGGAGGATCTGCAGGGAGTGTCGGTCTTCCTCGCTTCGGATGCCTCACGCTATATGCAGGGGTTTACGGTGGCGGTGGATGGCGGCTGGCTCGCCCGATGACGGTGAGCGCGGAGATCGCACGCCATCTCGCCGCGTGCTCGTCGGTCGGCTTGTGCGACGTACTTCCAGTACGCCTCCGCGCCTTCCTCCTGCGCTGCGACGATCTGACCCACGCTTTCCGCGCTCATCAAGGGGAGACCGCACGCCATCTCGCTGCGTGCTCGTCGGTCGGCTTGTGCGAC
>JAXHTF010000308.1 GCA_034211275.1 Acidobacteriota bacterium | reverse complement strand
GCGGCAACTTCCAGAATTCCGGAGAAAAGAGCCACCGCTCCGTCCTCCAACAGGGGCGGAAGCCGATGAATCCAGGGCAGCATCCGCTCCGGCAGGATATTGACCAGCGCCAGGGAAAACGCCGGCCGCGGGGCGAGAATCTCCAATCCACCCGCTGTCAGCAGCGGGCGCAACCGATTGGTGCGGGCGTATTGTCCCGCCATGAGCACCGCCGCCGGGTCGATCTCTACACCGACCGCCGAACGGGCTCCAAAGCTGAGTGCAGCCATGGCTAGGATACCACTGCCGGCGCCAACGTCGAGCACTCGCCGTCCGTCCAGCGCCAAATCCTCCATCAGCTCGAGCACCAGCCGGGTGCTTTCGTGGCTGCCGGTGCCGAAGGCGGTGCGGGCGGGAATGCGCAGCAGCGTCCGTCCTTCGGGCACTACCCGCGGCTCGCTGTCGAGCTCTCGGGGGTCCACCATCAGCCGCCGGCCGATGAGCAGCGGACGAGCGATCTCCCGATGGGTCGCCAGCCAGTCTTCTTCGGCCTGGAGGTGATCACCTTCCAGACTCGCCCGGAGCTCCGCCGGTGGCTCACCCGGTCCTTCCGCCTCCACCGGGAAATAGGCTTCCAGCAGGATCTCCGAATCCGGCTCCGGGACCCGCTCGGCCCACAGCTCCGGATCGTCCCCGACGCGGAGCTCCGGAGAGCCCAGTTCCTGGATCCCCAGGGTGCCCTGCTCCCAGAGCCAGGCTGATAGAGCCTCCTGATCTTTAGCCAGCACCCGATACCGGCGGCGGAGGTAGTTCTGGGCGGACATTTACCTTCTCAACTCTCGGTAGCGTCCCCCTCCTCACCCAACACTCTTCTTGACCTTCTTCTTGACCTTGTCGAAGAAGCCTTCGCGCACCGCCCGGCCCTCGAGCTCCGCCATCTTGCGCAGCAGCTCCACCTGCTCTTCTTCCAGGCTCTTGGGATCGGGAACCTCGATGATGGCCTCTGCCACGTGGTCTCCCTTGCCATGACCACCGAGGCGCGGGATGCCCTTGTTCTTGAGGCGGAAAATCTTGCCGTGGGGAGTCCCCGGCGGCACGTCTACCTCCTCCGTACCGTGGAGGGTGGGAATCTCCACCGTGGCGCCGAGCACCGCCTGTGGGTACGAGAGCTTGAGGGGGCCCAGGACGTTGGAGTCCTCGCGCTGGAAGATCTCATGGGGCTTGACTCGCACCACCACGTAGAGGTCTCCCGGCGGCCCTCCCTTGCGGCCGTGCTCGCCCTCGCCGGCGAGGCGCAACCGGGCCCCGGTATCGACGCCGGCGGGGATCTTGACGCTCAGCCGGCGCTGCTCCTCCACGCGGCCTTCGCCGTGGCAGGTCTTGCACTTGTCCTGGATGATGCGCCCCTCCCCCTGGCACTGGGGACAGGTGCGGGCGACGGTGAAGAAGCCCTGCGAGAAGCGCACCTGGCCGTGACCGCCACAGGTGCTGCAGGGCACCGGATTGGAGCCCGGCGCGGCACCGGAACCGGAGCACGACGAGCAGGACTCCAGCCGCGGGATCCGCAGCTGGGTGTCGGTGCCGAAGGCAGCGTCCTCGAAGCTCAGCTGCAGGTCATAGCGCAGGTCGGCCCCCCGGCTGGCGCCGCCACGGCCGCCGCGGCGACCACCGAAGCCGCCGCCGAAACCGAAGAGATCTCCCAGAATGTCCGAGAAGTCGGCAAAGACCGACGGATCGAAGCCGGCGGCCCCGCCGGACACGCCCTGGTGCCCGAAGCGGTCGTAGCGCGCCCGCTTGTCGGCGTCGGAAAGCACTGCATAGGCCTCCGACGCCTCTTTGAATTTGGCCTCCGCCTCGGCGTCTCCGGGATTCTTGTCCGGATGGTATTTGACCGCCAGCTTGCGGTACGCAGACTTGATGGTGGCACCGTCGGCTTCCCGGGCGACGCCCAGAACTTCGTAATAATCCCTTTGATTGCTCATCGTTTCAACACACCCGATCAAAAGCTATGAAAAGCGAATCCCTGGCCGCCAGCCGGAACCGGCGGAGGTCGCGAAAGGTCTCTGGACGGCGGAGAGCTCTCGATCCCAGGCGCTGGGATCGAGGCACTAGTCTCTAGACACGGAACTTTAGACACCGGTTTTTAGGCACCGGGCCAAAGGCGCCGAGTCTAGGCACCGGGCCTCCTCAGCCGCCGCTCTTGCTCAACATGATGTCCGATAGCAGTCCCGAGATCGACGTCAGGTCGTAGATGGAAGCCTCGAGATCCGCCTCATCGTCCGAGGATAGGGCCATGCGCCCCTTGAGCAGCACGTCGTTCACCCGCTTGCGGTCTTCATCCGACATGGCGCCTCGGAACTGCTCGAAGACCCGCTCACTGTTGTAGATCATACCCTCCAGACGGTTCTTCAGCCGCCGGAGCTCGAGGCGCTGCTCATCCTCCTGGGAGTAGCGGTCCGCCTCCTCCACCAGCCGGTCCACCTCCTCCTTGGAGAGACCGCTGGCCGGGTTGATCTGGATGCTCTGTCCTTTGCCGGTGGCCTGGTCGCGGGCGGAAACATTGACGATTCCGTTGGAATCGATGGCGAAGGTCACCTCGATCTGGGGAACACCTCGGGGCGCCGGCGGAATTCCCACCAGGCTGAACTTGCCCAGGGATTTGTTGTCCTTGGCGATCTCCCGCTCACCCTGCAGCACGTGGATCTCCACCGCCTCCTGATTGTCGCTGACGGTGGTAAAGATCTGGCTGTTCTTGGTCGGGATGGTGGAATTGCGCTCGATGAGCTTGACGTATAGACCACCGTGGGTCTCGATGCCCAGGGAGAGAGGAGTGACATCGAGGAGCACCAGATCCTTGATGTCGCCGCGCAGGATGCCCGCCTGGATGGCGGCTCCCATGGCCACCACCTCGTCGGGGTTGATCTCGTGGTTGGGCTCGCGCTCGAAGATGCGCTTGACCAGACGAGCCACCATCGGTGTACGGGTCTGACCGCCCACCAACAACACCTCGTCGATGTCGCCGGCGTTCATGCCGGCGGCGGAGAGAGCTTCCCGGCAAGGCCCTTCGGTGCGCTCCACCAAATCCTTCACCAGCTGTTCGAAATGCCCCAGGGTGAGGGTTCGCGCCAGATGTCGGGGGCCTTGGGCGTCGGCGGCGATGAACGGCAGATTGATGGACGCTTCGTCGGCGCTGGAAAGCTCGCACTTGGCCCGCTCGGCCGCCTCCTTGAGGCGCTGCAGGGCCATGCGGTCGGTGCGCAGATTGAGCCCCGCCTCCGCCTGGAACTCGTCGATCAGCCAATCCATGATCACCTGATCGAAATCCTCGCCGCCGAGGAAGGTGTCGCCGGAGGTGGCCTTGACCTCGAAGACGCCGTTCTGCACTTTCAGGATGGTGATATCGAAGGTGCCACCGCCGAGATCGTAGACGGCGATGGCCTGGTCGTCGTCCTGCTCTTTGAGCCCGTAGGCCAGCGCCGCCGCCGTCGGCTCGTTGAGGATGCGCAGTACTTCCAGGCCGGCGATCTTGCCGGCGTCCTTGGTCGCCTGGCGCTGGGAATCGTCGAAGTAGGCGGGCACGGTGATCACCGCCTCTTCCACTTCCTCCCCCAGGGCCTCCTCGGTGAAACGCTTGATCTCCCGCAGGATGAAGCTGGAGAGCTCCTCCGGACTGTACTCCCGGTCGCGGATCTCCACCTTGATGTCGCCGTTGGCCGCTTCCGTCAGCCGGTAGGGCAGAATCTCGCTGGCCCTCCGGACCTGCTCGTCCTTGTATTTGCGGCCGATGAGCCGCTTGACCGCGAAGACCGTATTCTGAGGATTGGTGATGGCCTGGCGCTTGGCGATCTGCCCCACCAACCGCTCGCCGTCCTCGGCGAAGGCGACGATGGAAGCGGTGGTCCGGCTTCCCTCGCGGTTGGCCAGCACCCGCGGGGCGGTCGCCTCCACCACAGCCACGCAGCTGTTGGTGGTGCCCAGATCGATGCCGATAATCTTACTCAAGGATCATCTACCTCTCGGCGCTCCGGGCCTCGTCTCGGCGTTCCGATGCCGACCATCGAGGGTGAGGGCCACTAGCCCTAACCCTTCTCCGCTTTCGGCACCGGCATGGCGACTTTCACCATCGCCGGCCGGATCAGCCGTTCGTGCAGGGTGTAGCCGCGCTGAAGCTCCGCCGTCACCGTCGGTTCTTCGACGTTGTCCGCTTCCTCCCGCATCACAGCGTCGTGCACCGTCGGGTCGAAGCGCTCTCCCAACGCCGGTACCGGCTCCACTTTGAAGCGGCGCAGCAGATCGTCCATCTGCTTGCGAATCATCTCGACTCCCGCCTTCAGATCGTCCACATCCCCGGAGGACGCCAGAGCGCGGTCCAGATTGTCCATGATCGGCAGGAACTCCCGCATCGGCCCTTCGACGGCATACTTCAGCAGGTCTTTGCGTTCCCGCTCCGTGCGCTTGCGGAAATT
>JAXHTF010000307.1 GCA_034211275.1 Acidobacteriota bacterium | reverse complement strand
GGGAGGGGGAGGTGCGGGTGACGCTGCGCGGGCTCGACGGCGAGGGGGCCTGAGGGATGGCGCGGGTACCGGCGGAAGAGGTGGCGCGGATCAAGCGGGAGGTGTCGGTGGAGCGGCTGGCCGAGGCGCGGGGAGTGAAGCTGTCGCGGCACGGGGCGGATCTCTTGGGGCTCTGCCCCTTCCACGACGACAAGGAGCCGTCGCTGGTGATCACGCCGAAGAAGAATCTTTGGCACTGCCTCGGGGCCTGCCAGGCTGGTGGGTCGGTGATCGATTGGGTGATGCGGGACCGCGGCGTCAGCTTCCGCCACGCGGTGGAGCTGCTGCGCTCGGATCTGCCGTCGGCGGCGGTAGTGGAAGCGAAGGGCTCCGAGCCGGTGCTGCCGGCGCCGGTGGAGGTGGACGCGGAGGATGAGGAGGTGCTGCGCCAGGTGGTGGGCTTCTACCACGAGACCTTGCAGGAGAGCCCGGAGGCGCTTTCCTACCTGGAGTCGCGGGGCCTGGCCCATCGGGAGCTGATCGAGCGCTTCCAGCTGGGCTTCGCCAACCGGACGCTGGGTTATCGGCTGCCGGACAAGAAGGTGAAGGCGGGTCGGGAGATGCGGGGGCGGCTGCAGAGGCTGGGGGTGCTGCGTCCGAGCGGGCACGAGCATTTCAACGGCTCGCTGGTGATTCCGGTCTTCGACGGCCCACCGGAGCAAGGCGGTCGGGTGGTGGAGATCTACGGCCGGAAGATCGGGGAGCGGCTGCGCAAGGGGACGCCGCTGCACCTCTACCTGCCGGGTCCGCACCGCGGGGTCTTCAACCTTCCGGCGCTGGCCGCCTCCACCGAGATCATCCTGTGCGAGTCGCTGATCGACGCGCTGACCTTCTGGTGCGCGGGCTACCGCAATGTCACGAGCTCCTACGGCATCAACGGTTTCACCGACGAGATGCTCGCGGCCTTCGTCGGCCACGGGATCGAGCGGGTACTGATCGCCTACGACCGGGATGCCGCCGGCGAGGCGGCAGCGGGAAAGCTGGCGGAGCGGCTGCTGGCGGTGGGGATCGAGTGCTACCGGGTGCTCTTTCCCCGGGGAATGGATGCCAACGAATATGCCGTCAAGACGACGCCGGCGTCGAAGTCTTTGGGTCTGGTGCTGCGCAAGGCGGAGTGGATGGGCCAGGGCGAAGTGCCAGCGACCGAAGCCACAGCTAAAGAAGAAGAGAGCGAAGAGCTTTTTCCTTTAGCTGCCGGGCGGGTGGAGGTGCCTTCTCCCGAGACGAGAGAGGATCGGGGTGAGCGCGAGGCTCTTGCCCTGCCGGAGCCAGCCGCCGCTTCTCCTCTGCCGCCACCCCCTCCCGAGATCCCCACGGAGGTGCGCGAGCAGGAAGTGGTGATGGAACTGGGGGACCGCCGCTACCGGGTGCGGGGGCTCCAGAAGAATCTGGCCTACGACGTCCTCAAGATCAACCTCCTGGCCGGCCGGGGCGAGGCCTTTCATGTAGACACGCTGGATCTGTACTCGGCGCGGCAGCGGACGGTCTTCCAGAAGGCCGCGGCTGGGGAGCTGGGGGTCGAGGAGGCGGTGGTGAAGACGGATCTGGGCAAGGTGCTAGGGAAGCTCGAGGCGCTCCAAGACGAGCAGATCCGGGCGGCGCTGGAGCCGCAGCCGGAGGCGGTGGAGCTGTCGGAGGCGGAGCGGGCGGAGGCGCTGGAGCTGCTCGGTGCGCCGGATCTCTTGGCGCGGATCCTGGAGGATTTCGAGCGCTGCGGGGTCGTCGGCGAGGAGACCAACAAGCTGATGGGCTACCTCGCCTCGACGTCGCGGCTCTTGGAGCGGCCGCTGGCGGTGGTGGTGCAGAGTAGCTCGTCGGCGGGGAAGTCGTCGCTGATGGAGGCGATCCTGGCGCTGATGCCGGCGGAGCACCAGGTGAAGTACTCGGCGATGACGGGGCAGTCGCTCTTCTACATGGGGGAGACGAATCTGTCGCACAAGATTCTGGCCATCGTCGAGGAGGAGGGCGCGGAGCGCGCCTCCTACGCCTTGAAGCTCCTGCAGTCGGAGGGCGAGCTGACCATCGCTTCGACGGGCAAGGACCCGTCGAGCGGCCGGCTGGTGACCCACGAGTACCGGGTCGAGGGTCCGGTGATGATCTTTCTCACCACCACGGCCATCGACATCGACGAGGAGCTCCTGAACCGCTGCCTGGTGCTGTCGGTGGACGAGGCGCGGGAGCAGACGCGGGCGATCCACCGGCTGCAGCGCCAGCGGCGGACCCTCGAGGGCCTGAAGGCGGGCAAGCGCCGGGAGGCGATCCTGGCGCTGCACCGGAACGCCCAGCGGCTGCTGCGGCCGCTGGCGGTGGTCAACCCCTACGCTCCGGAGCTGACGTTTCTGGACACGCAGATCCGCACCCGTCGGGACCACGAGAAGTACCTGACGCTGATCGACTCGATCGCCCTGCTGCACCAGCACCAGCGGAAGATCCAGCGGGCCCGGGTGGACGGCCGGGAGGTGGAGTATGTGGAGGTCGAGCTTTCGGACATCGAGACCGCCAACCGGCTGGCCCACGAGGTCCTGGGGCGGAGCCTCGATGAGCTGCCCCCGCAGACGCGGCGGCTGCTCGAGAAGATCGAGGCGCTGGTGTCGTCGGAGTGCGAGCGCCTCGAGATGGAGCGCAGCCACTTCCGCTTCACCCGGCGCGAGGTGCGCGAGGCGACCGGGTGGGGCAACACGCAGCTGAAGGTGCACCTGCGGCGGCTCGAGGAGCTCGAGTACCTGCTGGTGCACCAGGGCGGACGGGGTCAGAGCTTCGTCTACGAGCTGCAATACGAGGCCGCCGACGGCGGTGGCCAGCCGTGGCTTCCGGGTCTAATCGAGGTCGAGCGGCTGGGGACTTTCGGATCTGACTCGACTTTCCAGGCTGCATCGGCTGGAAGATTCGGATCTGAGTCAACTTTCCGATCCACCTCGGCCGAGACTTTCGGATCTGACTCAACTTTGGACGCCCCATCGAGCCGGAAACGAGGATACGACGCAAAGAAGTCGGGGCAGACAGAGAAGAAGTCGGGCCCAAGTCGGCCCCAAGTCGGTGGGGTGTCGGGGGGTGGTCGGGGTGATGCTGTCTCCATGGAATCAGAGACTTGCGCCGAAAATGGGCTTCATGGCCCGAAAAACGCACATCAGGGGGTCGGAGAAAAGGACGCGTCGTACCGTAGCTCTCGTCCTACTGGTCTGGCGCTGGAGCTGGAGCGGTCCTGATGGCTCGGCTTGTGGACCTGGTGACGGCGTTTCTGCGCTGGAGCGAGGCGTCGGGGTACGCGCCGGACACGGTGCGGGTGCGCAAGAAGGCCCTGGAGGACTTTTGCGCCTGGTGCCGAGAGCGATCAGTGACGGCGGCGGGGGAGGTGACGCGGCCGATGCTGCTGCGCTACCAGCGGCATCTCTTCGATCTGCGCCAGGCGAGCGGCAAGCCGCTATCGTGGTCGAGCCAGCACGGTCGGATGGTGGCGGTGCGGGGGTTTTTCCGCTGGGCGACGATGGAGAGCTACATCCTCTACAACCCGGCGTCGGAGCTGCACCTGCCGCGGCGTCCGCACCGGCTGCCGAAGGCGGTGCTGTCGGTGTCGGAGGTGGAAGCGGTGCTTGCCGCGCCGGAGGTGGGGACGGTGCGGGGTCTGCGGGACCGGGCGCTGCTGGAGGTGCTGTACTCGACGGGTCTGCGGCGGATGGAGGTGATCGGTCTCGAGGTCTTCGACGTCGACTTGCGGCGAGGTCTGGTGCGAGTGGAGCAAGGCAAGGGGAGCCGGGATCGGGTGGTGCCGGTGGGGCAGCGGGCGTGCGCGTGGGTGAGCCGGTATCTCGCCGAAGGGCGGCCGGAGCTGGTGGTGGATCCGGCGCAGCGGGCGCTCTTCGTGGCCGACGGCGGCCGCGCCTTCCACCCGCAATATCTGTCCCGGCTGGTACGGCGCTACGTCGAAGCGGCGGGGATCGAGAAGTCGGGCTCGTGTCATCTGTTTCGCCACACAGCGGCGACGCTGATGCTCGAAAACGGCGCGGACATCCGCTTCATCCAGCAGCTGCTGGGGCACGCGGAGATCTCGACGACCCAGATCTACACCCAAGTGTCGATCCAGGCGCTGCAGGAGGTCCACACGCGGACCCACCCCGGGGCGGCGCTGCGCCGGCGGGAGGACGCTGGCCGGGAGATCGAGGCGGAGGAGCTGCTCGGCGCCCTGGAGGCGGAAGAGCTCGAGGAGGCGGTGGAGGAGGCCGCCGCCCCCAGCGGTCTGCCGTGCTCCGGCAGCAGCTGACGCTCCTGCCGTGCGTGCGCCGGTCTGTCTGTCCCGCTGCGCTCGGCGTCACCCCGGCCCGCCCCGCCGCCGGCGGGAAGGTCGGTGGCTGGCCCTCCCCCAGCTGCGGCGGGCCGCGCGCCCTGCGCTTACGCTCCGGGACCGGGCCAGCCGCTCGGGCACGGTCCGCGCCCGCCCCCCGGCGGTCACGGTCCGTG
>JAXHTF010000306.1 GCA_034211275.1 Acidobacteriota bacterium | reverse complement strand
CTGTGGAACGGCGCCACCGACATCACCATCCAATGGTCCGCCATCACCTATCCCATCTACGATCCCGGCAACGGCTGGACTCACCACAAGGGCGTGATCAACCATCGCCCCTGTGAGGATTCGAGCAGCTGCGACGGCTCCGATCCCCCCGGCGGCCGCATCTCCATTCACCACAACCTCTTCGCCCATGCTCGAAACCGTACGCCGGCCCTCTCCACCGGACCGGCGGACGTGATCAACAACGTCGTCTACAACGGGCGGGAAGGCTTCGTGCACCACAACATCGCCGGCGGCGACTTCAACCTGGTAGGCAATGTCTACCTCGCCGGCTCCGACATCTCCCTCGCTCCCTTCTGGTTCGATCCGGAGAACGCCACCACCCCCATCCCCAGCCGCTATTGGGTGTGGGACAACTACGTGGATGATCCCTGCAGCTTCGTCGGCCGGGTGGACAATCCCTTCACCACCCCGGGCTTCGGAGATGAGTACACCTTCTTCTGCTGCGGCATCACGTCGGGTCAGTTCAACACCGTCGGCCGCTTCGACTTCAGCTCCCATGCCGGCTACGTCCCCATCCCCGCCGACGCGTCGTCTACCGTGCTGGAGAAGGTGCTCCACGGCGTCGGCGCCTTCCCCCGGGACGTGGTCAACGGCTGGGCGGTGGCGGAGACGGCGACCCGCACCGGCAATTGGGGCAATCGCCGGCCGGCGGACTGGATGCAGGGCCTGAGCCCCGTGCCCACGCCACCGGCGGACGACGGCGATGCCGACGATGACGGGATGGACGACGGCTGGGAGACCGACCGCGGGCTCGATCCCACCGATCCCACGGACCATTCGACGGTGATGGCTTCCGGCTACACGGCCATCGAGGAGTACATCAACGGGCTGGCCCAGGATCTGGTGCCGGGGGTCTTCGAGGACGGCTTCGAGACCGGCGATGCCGACCGGTGGTCGGGTCGGGTGCCCTGAGGGGCAGACCTCACCGCCGAGCCAGGTGCTCCTCGAGCCACCGATCCATCTCCCACAGCAAATGGAGCACCGACTCCCGGCCCCGTGGACGGTGGCCTTCGTGGGGGAGGAGCACCAGCCGCGCCGGACGGCCGAGGAAGCGCAGGGCCTCGTAGAGGGCCTCGCTCTGCTCCGGCCGGGTGGCGTCGTGGGCGTCCTGCTGACCGTGGATGAGCAGGAGCGGCTCCTCGATGCTGTCGGCGTCTAGGAGCGGAGACATCTTCCTGTAGACCTCCGGCGCCTGCCACAGGGACCGCTCCTCGTCCTGGAATCCGAAGGGAGTGAGGGTCCGGTTGTAGGCACCGGAAAGGGCGACGCCGGCACGAAAGAGGTCGCTGTGGGCGAGCAACGCCGCCGCCATGTGAGCGCCGTAGGAGTGGCCCACCACCGCCGCTCGCTGCACGTCTACGGCCCCGGTAGCCGCGGCGGCGTCGAGGGCGGCGGCAGCATCCGCCACCAGCTGTCGGCGCCAGCTGTCGCTGGGAGCCGATCCCGGCTCTCCGAAGGCTCCCCCGACGATGGGCATCTCCGCTTCCAGCACCGCATAGCCACGGCTCAGCCAGAGCAGCGGCGACAGAGGATCGAGGCGTAGCGAGCGCACCGCCGGCTGGTGTTCCACTGCGGAGACGTCTGCGCCCTCCAGATCCTGGGGATAGGCCCAGAAGATCAGCGGCGGCGCCTCCCCATCCCGCGTCTCCACCGGTGGCAGGTAGAGGCGGGCGCTCAGCGCCAGACCGTCGTCCCGAAGGTAGCTCAGCCGCCGCTGCTCCACCGCTGCCAGCTCCGGGGTCGGATGCCGCCAGCCGGTGATGGGCACCGCGCTCTCGCCGCCCTCGAGGCGATGGAGGATGAGATTCCCCGGCTCTCCCGCCGACTCCCGTAGCGCCAGCAAGCCGGGAGCCTCGCCGCTGGGCTGCACCATCGCCACCGGCCGTTCAAAACGATCGGCGGGGCTGCGCCAAACCACCTCCAGCTCGCCAGTGGCGGGATTCTGCAGCTTTAGAACCGGCCGGGAGACGCCGTTTGCCTCCGCCTCGCGCCCGTGCACCCACAGCCGGCCGTCCGCCGCGCGCTCCAGAATCAACCCCATCAGAGGGTCCCCCGAAAGTCCATCACGAGTCAGAGGAGACGCGGGATCCTCCGAGGGCCGGACGAGGCTCCAGCCGCCCAAAGAAACCGGTTCCCGTGGGGTCGAAGCCTCGGTCCGGGCCGCCGATGGCAAGGCGACGAACCAACGTTCTCCCTGCCGTCCCCGGGGCTCCAAGACCTCCACCACCGCTCCGGAACTCGTGTTTCCCGGCTCCGCCAAGGCCCCAGCGCCGCCCCACAGCACTCGGTGCAAACGCTTTCGGGTGCTGAAGACGGGCGTCGGTGCTCCGCCCTCGCCCGAACCCCACGGGGCGCCCCACAGCCAGAGTGTTTCCGCTGCGGGTGTCTTCGCTTGGGGTACTGCCCCCGGCGATGCCGTCTCGATCCAGCTGAGGGTTGCGGCGGCATCGGCTCGCCAGCCCACCTGCCGCACCGGTCCCGGCCTCCGGGTCAGAGGCTGGAGGAAGGAGGGTGCTTCTTCCCCGCCCCGCGCCTGGACTAGAGGGCGTAGCAGAAATCGATCGTTGGAGACTCCCAACCGCTCCAAGAGCACCCAGCGCCCGTCCGGAGACACCCGAGCGCTACGCCAGGGGCCGGCAGGGGCCAGCTCTTCGACGCTTCCATCGCGATGGATCCTCACCACCTCGGAGTCGAGGGCTGCCAGGAGGTGGGGAGCAACGCCTCTAGGCGCCGAAGCCGGAGCTCCACCGCCGAAGTTGGTGGCGTCTCGGATCTCGGGTGCCGGCGGCGGTGTGATGTCGGCGGTCGGAGCTGCGGGCCGGGGCGGAGCCACCCGACACAGCAGGCTCCCGCCGTCGGGCCAGAAGGAGCACGCAGGCCCGAAGAGGTCGTTCAGCCGGACCGTCCCCAGCCTCCGGGGATTGCCAGCGGGGACTTCCAGCAAGTGCAGCTCCAGACCGTGTTCCCGCAGCGCGCTGAAGGCCAGAGCGTCCCCCGACGGCGAAAAGACCGGATCCCGCAGCCGCGCTCCGTCCGCCGGCGGCTGCAGCCAGCGGCAGCGAGAGTCGTCTGCCCCGCCTGTGGGCCAGCTCATTCCCTTCGTTGGTTGTTGCACGGGGCAGAAGCCGAAGACCGCGTAGTCGCTGGCCAGCACCCGTGCCGCCGCCGCGGGATAGAAGCGCAGAGCGCGGAGGCGCTCCTCGGGCCAGGCCAGCTGAGCCACGGGGACGAGATCTGCTGCCTCCGCCACCAGAAGCCATCGGCGGCTCGGGTCCGCCTCCAGGGCCTCGGGCCGCGACTCCAGGGCGAGACACTCCAGAGCTTCCGGAGGGACTCGGTAGGCGCTGGTGGAGAGCTCCTGAGCCCGGACAACCCCACCGGAACCGCAGAAGCCGAGGCCCCAGAGCAGCATAACCAGCCCCAAGCAGCCCACCACGACCTGTCTTCGCAACTTCACTCTCAGCAAGCTACCGCAAGAACCGCCCCCGGCACCTGAGTCGTTTGCCCCATGCCGGCCCGTGGCGAATGACTCTTGGTGCCCATGAAGACATGACCAATACTCGAAATGCACCGATACTTCGATGGATCCAAACGAATTCGGGCCTGTTCTCTCTTGAGGCTGCTCCCGTCTCCGTTGGCCCAGGGGCGATGAATCCCAAGGCTGATAGGGACTTGGGCACCCATATCTTGAACGTTCCTTCTACGAGGATTTTTGATCATGAAAACCACTCTTGCTCTGCTCTTCGCCATCGCCTTGCTCTTCACCGTCGCCCCGGGCGCCTTCGCCGACGACGCCCAGCCGGCTCAGGACCAGCAGGTCGAGGTCACGCAGGTTGAGGTCACCGAAGCTCCGGCGGCTACCGCCGATGCCGAGCTCCTCGAGGCCCTGAACATGGAGCCGCTCTTCGCCGCTCCCCAGGCGGAGCCGGTTTGCCACCCCATCCGCTGTGAGTACATCGGCTGCCCGTATCAGTACCCGACCTGCCTGTGGAACGGCTGCTGCGGCTAACACCTCTCTTTGCGTCTCGAATCTACGGACGGCCCGCCGCTGATCGTTGCAGCGCGGGCCGTCCGGCTCTTTCTCCCCGTTTCTCCTACTCCAACCCCGCCAACCCGCTGCGCCACGCCCACGCCACCACCTCCGGCTGGCTGTGGAGATCGAGTTTGGAGTAGACGTTTCCCAAGTGGTTGCGCACCGTCCGCACCGAGATCCCCAGCTCCTCCGCAACCTCCGCTGCACCCTGGCCCTGGGCCAGGAGTCGCACGACTTCCGTTTCCTTGGGGGTCAGAGGATCGTGCCAGGCCTGCTGTAGCTCCGCCGCCACCGCCCGGCTGAGCCATCCCCGGCGACCGGCGGCGGCTCCCCGCACCGCCTCCACGATGGTCGCCGCCGGCTCGTCCTTGAGCAGATAGCCATGGGCTCCGGCATCCACCGCTGAGCGCACGTAGGCCTCGTGATGATGGGCGCTG
>JAXHTF010000305.1 GCA_034211275.1 Acidobacteriota bacterium | reverse complement strand
ATGAGTTAGGATTGATCGAATGCTATAGTTTGCCGGTGAGCACGAACCAGCCGGAAGCATCTTCTCTGCCCACCCTCGCCGTCATCGAGGACAACGACGATAGCCGCCTGCTCTTGCGCATCATGCTCGAGGGACGCTATCAGCTCGTCGAGTACCCCGATGGCCAGCAGGGGTTGGAGGGACTGCGCCGCCAGCGGCCGGACCTGCTGCTGCTGGACATCTCCTTACCGGTGATGGACGGCATCCAGGTCCTGCGGCGGTTGCGCCGGGATATGGCGCTCAAGGACTTGCCGGTCATCGCTCTCACCGCCCACGCTCTCAGCGGCGAGCAGGACAAGCTTCTGGCCAATGGCTTCGATGCCTATGTCGGCAAGCCCATCGTCGACGAGCAACGCCTCTTCGCGGCTATCGACGGGCTGCTTTCCCGTAGTGGATGAGAACATCCTGCCGGTAAAAAGATCAGTAAAAATTTAGATTTGCAAACATCAGATTATGCTTGCGTGAAAAGTCGTGCTTCTTTAGACTAATTTGTCTATGGACTTCAGAAATATCGGTGCGGCCCTTCGTTGGTTGAGAACCCAGCGAGTGCAGAAGCAACGAGAAGTAGCGCAGACCGCGGGCATCACCCCCGCCATGTTAAGTGCCTACGAGACGGGAAAGCATCGCCCGAGCCTGGACACCACCGAAAGGGTCCTGCAGGCCCTGGACTGCGATGTCGTGGATCTGACCAACGCTTTGCAGATGGTGGCGGTTTCCCAGCGTTCCGTTGGGCGGGACGCGGAGGACCGCAAATCCAAGCAAGTGCTGCCGACCCTGGAGTTGCAGACTCGGTTTCGGGACATGGTGCGGCAGGTGCTGGACGGATCCGGCATCACTCCCGAAGAGGAAGAGGTCTTGGTGAGCATGCTGCCGGGGTTGCTGCAGCTGATCCGCCACCTCAAATCCTGAGCTTCACTACTGCTAGCTCCCCAAGGCGTCTGCGGATTCGGATAGGCTCACCCCATGAGACCTCATCCGTTGCGGACCCTCCTCGCTGCTCGTCACGTGCTGGGCGCGATCTTCCTACTGCTCCTGGCAGCCTGTGGCGGGCCGTCCGAGCCACCTCCAGAACAGCTCTCCGCAGGGGCCTCTCAGGAGGTCCACGACGGCCCCAACATTCTCTTCGTCTCCCTCGACACATTGCGGGCGGATCACCTGGGGAGCTACGGGGCCACCGGGGATCCCACCCCACGGCTGGACGCCCTGGCCGCCGCCGGGGTGCGCTTCGCGGCGGCCTCCTGCCCGATGCCGGTGACTCGGCCTTCCCACTTCACCATGCTCACCTCCCGCTACCCGCGGGATCACGGCTCGCTGAGCAACGCGTCCCCCCTGCCGGAAGGGGTGCGGACGGTCACCGAGGAGTTGGCGGAGGCCGGCTATCGCACCGCCGCCTTCACCGGCGTCAAGCTGCTGGCGCCGGGTTCCGGTGCGGATCGCGGTTTCCAGGTCTTCGAAGCACCGGACCGCGGTGAGGACCGCAGCGCCGAAGAGGTGGTGACGGCGGCGGAGCGCTGGCTGGGAGAGCAAACTGGAGCAGCGCCGTTCTTCCTCTGGGTGCACATGTACGACCCCCACATGCCCTACGCGCCCCCGGCGCCCTACGCTGTGGCGCCGCCGGTGGGGCTGGAGGAAGAGCTACCCTATTTCTCCCGGCCTTTGCTCAAACCGCTGCTGGAGCGCACCGACGGCGACGTGCCCCGAGAGGTGCTGGACTGGGCCCTGGCCCAATACGACGGCGAGGTGCGCTACGTTGACCATTGGGTGGGCAGGCTTCTGGACCGGCTGGAGGCTGCGGGGATGAGCGAAGAGACCCTGGTGGTGGTCACCTCCGACCACGGGGAATGCTTCAGCAACGGCATCTATTTCGAGCACGGCACCTGCCTGTACGAAGGCGCCCTCCACGTTCCCTTGATCCTGCGGCTACCGGCGACAGCTTCCGGGCGCTGGGCACCCGGTGAGGTCGTCGACCGGCCGGTGGATCTGCTGGCCCTGGCGCCGACGATGCTCGAGGTGGCCGGCCTGCCGGTGCCGGAGGACTTTGGCGGTACGTCGTTGCTGGCACCGCCGCCGGAGGACTCGACCCGGGACTCGGCGGCCTACTTTCAGAATCCCCGCTACGATTCCGGCGCCCGGGAGCGCCGCATGGAGCGGCGGGAGCGGCTGAGCTCGGTGGCCGGCGACGAGCTGCGCCCGGTCTTCGAAGGCGAGGTGGTGGGGGTGCGCACCGGCCGTTGGAAGCTCATCGTCGGGCAGCACGGGCTGCAGAAGCTCTTCGATCTGGAGGCGGATCCGGCGGAGCTGCAGGATGTCTCCGCCGAGCATCCGGAGGTGCTGGACGACCTGCGCCGCCGCATCAAGGCCTGGATCGTAGCCCACCCGGTGGCGGAGGGCGGTCCGGAGGAGATCGACGAGGAGCTGGAGAAGACGCTGCGCTCGTTGGGGTATTGAGCCGGGGGTGGGAGAGCAGAGCCGGCAAGAAGCCGGCGGTCCCAGGGGCTCTATTCGTCCTTGGCGCTCTCCGCGTCCGGCGGTGGGGCCAGGGCCGGGGCGCCGAGGTCGCGGCGCAGGCGGTCGATGAGCTGTGGGGGGTAGCGGCGCATGCGCACGATGGTGGCGCGCTCGTCCCGCTGGTTGATGTAGGGGCTGAAGTACTCCCAGACGATTTCGCCGCCGGGGGTGACCTCGAAGGACCGGCCGCGATCCGACTCCGCCACTAGCGTGTTGCCACCGGCCAGGCGCTGGGCCGAGCCGCGGCTGAGGGTGAAGAAGTCCTCCGGCTCCTCGGTTCGGTACTCCCAGACGACTTCCCCGCGGTGGGCCTCACCGCCTAGGGGATCCACCTCCAGCACCCGCGACCAGCCGCGCTCCAGACCGTTGTCGAAGATCAGCAGGTGGCCGTTGGGCAGCCAGCTGGCGTCGTGGGGGCCGGAGAGGATGCCCTGGCCCCAGGCCCACACCAGCTCGCCGGTGCTCCAGCGCACCACCGCCACCGTGTCCTGGTGGCGGCTGCACAGCAACACATGGCCGGCGCCGTAGAGGGGGTCGCGGTCCGCGAGCTCCGGGTAGGGATTCCACTGCACCGAATTGAGATGGAAGAGATCCACGGCGCGGGTGCCGTCCTGGGTTTTCTTCGGCGCCACCGGCTGGAAGTCGAAGGGGTAGGGACCGGCCCGGAAGAGGTCGTAGACCGAGCGCTCCGCCACTACGGCGCCGGCGGAGTCGAGGAGCAGGAGGCGGTTGTCATAGAGCCGCGGCTTCTTCTTGCCCGGAGGCCGCTCCGACAGCTCTTCCGACAGCCAAGACGGCGGCCAATCCGGGGCATCGTCCCGATACGCAGCGCCGAGGGCGAGGAGGGCTCCGCCGGAGGCCTCCTGGGGGACGCTAGCTATCGGGATGGGGGCGGCGTCGTGGTGCACCGGCAGCGTGTGTTTCCAGCGTACCGTCCCGTCCCAGGCGAGGCGCGCCAGGAAGCGGGATTCATACGGGCTCCGGTCGTCGTGGTCGTCCATGCCGATGACCAGCAGATCACCGTCGCCCAGCAGCCGGCTGTTGGACCAGTGCCGGCAGCCGTCCATGCGCCAGCGTCCGAGGGTCCGGCCGGTGGCGGAGAGGAGCTCCGCGGTGCACAGGGAGCGATGGGTGGTGAGGTTGTAGCCGGGCTCGGAGCGGCCACGGTCGAGGGCCACCACCCCCGCCTTGTCCCGATCCTCGCCGGCGGGACTGAAGCCGGTGTAGGGCAGGGCGCGGAGGTCGTCGAGGGAGGCCTCGCCGCCGCTTTGCGCCGACTCGGCGCTTTGAGCTCCTGGGGAGGCCGGAGAGCCGGCTGGAGCTTCGTTGGCGGTGGGGGCGGAGGCCGGGTCTCCGGAACTGCAGCCGAGGAGGAGCAGCGGGAGCACCAGACCGGCCCCGAGCCACTGGTTCCAGAGCCTGGGGTACCGGAGTTTGGGGCACCGGAGCCTCAGCAGCCCGCCGTTGGAGGAACGATCACCCAAGGAGTTGATTTCTCCGGCTTTATGTCTTCTTGCTGGACTTGTTCTTGCGCGAGAGAAAGCCGAGGACCCGGCTGGCGAAGTCGTCGGACAGCCCCAGCTTGCGTTTGAGCCACGAGTAGAGGGCCACCGCCGCCTTGTCGAGCCAGATCAGCGGTGCCTTCCAGCGTTCCCCGGGGCGGGCGCGGTAGTCGGTGGAGCGGGCCTTGTAGCGGGGGTTCCGCTCCTCCGTGTAGTAGTACAACGCCAGGCTCTTGCGGGTGACCCCGGAGGGGCATTGGATGGGGTCGGGGTAGCCGTGGTAGGAGTCCTCGTCGGTGTTGAAGAGCACGGCGTGGTTGAGCAAGGGCAGCACCTCTTCCTCGCTGCGCTTCATGCCCCGGTCCCACAGCTCCAAGGCTCCCCGCCATTCCTCCTGCCAGCCGGGATTCAGGAAGAGGATCAGGTTGCACCGCCGGCGCCAGTTGGTCTTGTGGTGGTGCATGGTGAAGTCGGCGTGGATGTTGAGGAAGCCGCCGCGCTCCGTCTGGTGCATGCCGCCGCCCTCCAGG
>JAXHTF010000304.1 GCA_034211275.1 Acidobacteriota bacterium | reverse complement strand
TCTGGCAGGACGGCGACCACACCAGCATCGCGGTGGTCTTGCACCAGCTGGCCGCCTATTCGCAGGCGCAGATGGACTACTTCTACGGCGAGGTCCCGGACCCTCTCAACGAAGACTACGTCCGGCCGAACATCACCCGGACGCTCCAACAAGCGCCGCGCTGGGTCGTTCGGCTGCTGATGGCCTGGATGCATTGCTCGCAGCAGGAGCTCGGCCTCTCCGACAAGGTCTGGTACCGCATCGGGGAGAGGACCAAGGGGGAAGATCTGGTGGAGCACATGCACTCGGGCACCCCCTACCTGGCCCGCTGGGACCCCAACCAAGTCGACGAGGACAAGCGGCTCTTCTTCGTCATCTTCAACCCGGACGGCACCTGCTCCTTCGGGCTCAAGCGGGATCCCACGAGGCTCTGGCGGCTGTCCTCCAACGCCACCGGCTGGTCCTTCCAGCTGCAAAAGGAGGCCGCCGGCAAGCCCACCACCAGCTTCCGCGCCGTGCCCGGGCTCTACAACCGCCTATGGCTCTACCAGGGGGACGAGGAGGAGTGCGTGACCATCTGGGACGACGGCATCTGGTCCGGCTACGCCTGCCGCCACATCCCCCTCCACGGCCTCGACCAGGGCGTCGCCGGCTACACGAAGACCGGCCAGGTCTTTGAATTCGAGAAGGTCCGGGAGATCAACCCGACGGAGCAAAGAGCCATCCAGGCCGCCCACCCCACCTGGGGCAAGTACACCTGGTGGGGCGCTCCGCGCCGAGCGGAGTGAAGGAGGCCCGGAGGAAGCCTTGGCGCGGGTAGGCGGCGTGGGACGTCAAGTCAGCGCCGTCCTACCCGCCACCAACGGCGGCCGCCAGGACGAGCAAAAGCATGCTCAAAACCACCGCCATCCCGCCGATCACGATCCACATGCTGATGCACCGTGATCGGTGGAGCTGCTTCTTCGCGGTGGCCAGGCTTCCCAGGGTCAGCTCTTCGAGCTCCGTCTGGTCCAAGAGGTCGCGGTACCGCTGCAGATCACGGGTCGCGGCCGTATGCAGGGCCTCGGCGTCCGGATAATCGACGAAATACACGATGACCCAGGTGGCAGCGACCACCGCGCCGGCGGCCCCGAGCAACCAGAAGGCCATATCGTCGTTGATCAGGTCGCCCTTGTTGGCGAGCAGCACACCGAGGGCGGAAACGACCGCCGCGAAGACGCGATCCACGACGCTGCGGGCCGCTCCGCGGGTGGCAGCGGCGATGGTGCTCGCGGCCTCGACGGCCGCTTGTCGGGCGGCTCGGAGCGTGGCCATCGCCTCACCGGTCCGATTCTCCTCCGCGATCTTGAGCACGAAGCGCGCCCGGCGCAGCACCGGCACCGCCGCCTTCTGCAGATCCTCGGGGTCGCGGACGATCGCCTCGATGGCCTGATGCACCGACTCGTGCCGCAGATCGTCCTCCGTGGCCACCGCCATCTTCCAGAGCCGGATGGCGTCCCGGGTGGCCTCCGGCTCGGCGGCAAAGGGGGTGGCATCGAGGGCCCGCAACTCTACCTCGGCAGCGCCCTCCCAGGCGAACCGAACGGCGCCGTCGCCGATGGCCGCAGTCTCGGCGAGCCAGATCCACGTCAACGCCTGAGCAGCCCGGTGCATCCATTCCTGCACCTTCCGCAGAAATTCCGGATCCGCTGCCCCGGCGTGACAGGCCACGGGCTCTAGCAAGAAGGGGGGCGGCAAGGCACGGCGGTCATCCTGCAGCCACTCGTCGGCGTACACCCTCGCCTGCCTCAGGACCTGGGAATCGGAAGCCGCCTCCTCGCGGAGATCGTCGGATGGGGTGTCCTCGGTTGGCGTGTGCCGGGACTCCCCGTCGGGGCGTGCGGGGGGAGCAGAGGGAAGATCACCGTCCTCGACCCCGCGCCCGTGCACGCAAAGCCCGCGGGCGCAGACGTAGCCTTCAGAGAGATCATGGACGATTAGCCGCGGCCGTTCGGAGCTTGGGGGAGCAGCGTAAAGAAGCGTGATCCACCGGGTACCGCCGAGGTATTCAGCGCGCAGCGCATCCCGCTCTCGGATCCAGTAGAACCCCGATTCCGCCGCAAGGTTCCGGACCTTGATCTCGGCCTCGACGACCGCTGAACCGAGGGCTTCGAGGAGCTCCCAGGGGCCGTTCCTCTCCGCCGCCGCCACCGCTGCGGCCCGGGACTTCGGGAGGCCGGACTCTTCCCAACTACCCGTCTTCCCCGGCGCGACCCTTTCCCCCGAGGCGCGCAGCTGGATGACGCGGAGGAAGCCTCTCGCCTCGTAGGTGAGGGTCACCTCGTGATCTTCCTGCCGCAATTTGCGCAGGCCGGGAATCGCCTCGCCGATGGGAAGGCTCAAAGAGTAGACGGACAGGTCGAGGTGATGCTTGGCCTCGCCGCCATGGGTAGCGACCCAGCCCTCGACCAGGTCTACCGCGGCCGCGAGCCGAGACAGCGCCGCGCTCAACGGGTCTTCCACGTCGGCTGGCTGTCGGCCGTGATCTGGATCAGCCACTTTGCACCATCCCTACCTTCCTCGACCTTGGCGGCAATCTCCTGCTCGGCGCCGCTGATCTCGATGCCGTCCGCGTAGATGGTCGTGGTGCGCGGATGGCTTCGAACGTCCACCTTGCCAATGCTCCGAGGTTTCTCGAGCTCCTCGAGGAGCCTCTTCTTGGCCGCCGGCGGCAGCGCCTTGCTCGCCCTGACCAGTGCGGGGGCCGCCGCGGGAGTCTCCCGCGCCGCCGCTTCCTGCCTCACCTGCCGGGCCACCTCCGGCCCCGCCTCCTTGCGCACGAGGTAGTCGAATTGGTCGACGGCGTCCCGTCCTCCCACGTAGAGCCGAGCATGGAGGGAGCGCAGGAAGTAGTGCGTCTCGAAGACGTCGACAACGGCAAGATGGCTGGTTCTGCGAGGATCCGGGAACAGCGCACCCTTGTGGAGGTCGCCCGGCAGGTCGAGCAGGTCCAGGACCGGCTCGAAGAGCGCGCTGCTGTCGTCCACTTGCTCCAGCCGTGCCGCGGTGAAGTCGTAGACATCGAGTTTCAGCACGGCGGCGACGGCCTTCTTGTTGCGAGTCGCGCGCAGGGCGACGAAAAAGCCGCGACTCATGCGGTTGTCGGTGACCGAGTGCAACTCTTCGACCAGCGCATTCGCGCTCTTGATGAACTCTTCGTCGGAACCCGTTCGCAGAGCCTCGAAGTGCTCCTCCCCCGGCTTGGCGCCCTCGACCCTCAGGAAGCGCGCCGGGTCGACGATATTGTCCTTGGCTTTGTCCCAGATCTTCGTGAGGTGGCGGGAGAAGTAGTCGAGCACCTCGGACTTGACCTCGCCGATTCCACAGCGGGGTATCTGTTCGCCTCCGGGAGTCACGAAGGCATACGCGATCAGTTCTATCTTCATCGGTCGCATCCTCCAATCGCCAATCGATGGCGGTCCCCTACCTGCCCGTGGTGAAAGTCAGCCGTCAACTGGATAGACCCCGCCGCCGGCGGAGGACCAGCAGACCAGCGAGGGCCAGGGCAAGACCGATGGCAACCAGGCCGACACCGGTGAGGGTCGGGATCTCTACAAACTCCCGGCACTCGACGAGCAAGTTGCCGTGGTTGTCACCATCCGGCACATCCTCGATCACCACCTGGTGGTCCCGCTCCGCGTCCGCGGTGTGGTTCATGTACGTGAACGGGGAACCGCCGCAGATGATGTTGCCCGTGGTGGGGTCCGTGATCGTAATCGACAGGATGTCGTCCCCCATCAACTCGCACTCGGCCAAACACTTGACCCGAAACTCGACCTCCGCGGTGAAGTTGGTATTCGTCGGCAGCAGAGGGATGCAGAAGATGTCCACATCGATCAGCAGATCATCGAACGCCCCATCCTCCTCCGTGATGTTGAAGATGATGTGGCCGGCGTCGGCGGCGTTGACCGTACCGTTGAATTGAGCTTCGACGGTCAGAGAAGCTCCACCCTTGACCAAGGTCGCCATCGAGGGAGTGAAAACGACCCCCGCAACGTCGGACTTATGCCAGTTTGGAGCTGCCTCTTCGGCAGTGGCGCCGACCTGCCGCTCGAGCAGGGAGATGTCAGGAGCGACGTTTTTGTAGGGTTCTGAGTAAGCAGGAAGACCGGAGGCGGCCAAAAGAAGCATGAACACGCCACCGGTGAAGATCGAAACTAGAGTCCTGGAAGTTGCTTTCATGGCCTCTCCTTTCGAGACACAACAATGAAGGTCTCGACAGCGCGCCTCAGCAACTAAAAACTCATCTCGGCCAGCCGCAATGGGCGCTGCCGAACGGTATTGACTCTCAATCGCCGCACAGCTTTGAGCTGCACGGCGAGGCCCGCAGCTCGCCTACACGACGACTGCAGCTCACTACCAGAGATTGGCCCTCACCCAAAGAAACACTATCTTGCTCAATCATACGCCTACATTCAGAAATCCGCCAATCTGCAGGCGGAGCAGTCCCGGAGCGAATCGGGCTCAGGGCTTGTCCGTGTCGATCGCCCACCCGACGGTCGTGGGAGTTTGGTGACGGAGCTGTTTGGAGCTGAGGGTGAGACTTCGTGGTGGTGGGCTAGCGCCCACCCTACTCGCGAAGACGCAACAGCATCGCAGCTCCGCGACCTTGCG
>JAXHTF010000303.1 GCA_034211275.1 Acidobacteriota bacterium | reverse complement strand
CGGAGGACTTCGTTCAGCCGGAGAGTCTGGAGCTCTCTCCCTTGCCGTGTTGGGAAAGCCTCTCCTCAGCGGAGCGTCGCCAAAGGATCGCCGATCTCCTCCGGGAGGTGGAGCAGCAGGGACGTGTCGAGCGTCAAGGCCGCCCAGTTCTGGGGCGAAGGAAGGTACTCGCCGTCTCTCCCCGCCAACGCCCGGAGACCTTCGAGCGTCGACCGGTTCCTCGATTCCATGCGATCCGGCGCGAGGTTCGCGAGCGCCTGGCCGAAGCCCACCGGCTCTTCCTGGAGCATTATCGAAAGGCCTCGAGGGATCTACGGGAGGGAAATCGCGAGGCGCTCTTCCCTGGGGGCTGCTTTCCTCCAGGCCTTCCCTGGGTGCCAGCAGAGCCAACGCCCCGGCCGCCTTGATAGGACACGATTCCGCCAAGGAATCCGCAGACCAAGCCTACGGGCACCATCCTGACTCCCTCCTAAGTTTCTCGATATCGAGAGACGACGGGAGAGTTGTACCTGAAGATCGGGCAGGTCGTGCCCCTGGGGAGCCACAACAGGTTCCCTTGCTCAGCCCCTGCGACATGCGCAGCCGAAATGAGCGAGTTCTGGCTAGAGGCGGGTGGAAAGAGAGAATGCAGATGAACCGTCCCGCTCAAACCGAGGCCCGTTTCTGCGATTCGGGTAGGGAAAAGCTCGGCGGGGAAGACCTCGACGCTCGAGAGAAGGAGACTGGCTCCTTCAGCTTTCAGTCTCCCGCGCCCCCTCTCGAACCCCGTAGGCATAGAGGCTCAGAGCAACCAATCCCGTCACCGCCGCCGAGCCCCAGACAAAGACCTGAGCGAGCTTCCCCCACTGAGAGTAGCTGCCTAGGAGGCCGAAGACCACGAGATTCCCGCAGGCTCCGCCGTTGCTCACGATCCCCATCCAGATCGCTGCGTTCGGCCGCTTCCCCTCCACCGAGGCTCTCCAACCAAAACCATAGCCAACGCAAAGGGCAAGGTAAGCCCAGCCGAGCAATCGCGGGAATAGGTAGCTCGGCTGGGGCGGAAAACCCATCGCCTCGAGTACCGATGCGGGAAAGACCATCAAGGGCAGCGCCCAAAGGCCCAGTGTCGCGAGAATCTTGAGGGCCAACACCTTGGACAGATGACTCATCGCCGTGTTCTTTCTCCCGCCTGCCCCCGCCAGTACATCCCCGAGCGCCCTAATCGCACCAACGCCCTAGCCGGCCCACGTGACAGCTCCTCCCAGCACCTTCACAACCCCCTCCGAGGCAGCATAGGTCTCTCCATCGAGGTCGAAGGGCGGGAAGCCTTTGCTGGGGACTACCCGAATAGTATGGGCCTGGGTGTAGATCAGCCCCTTCGCCCCCAGATGCTTCCCCAAATACAACTGCGGCAACCGCAACCCCAACAGCTCCACCCGCGGCTTCGGAGGCACGATCAGTACATCCGCCCGGCCATCGTCCACCACCGCCTTCGGCAGACCCTTCATCCCCTTGCCGAAATACCGTCCGTTGCCCACCGCCAGAAGATAGAGAGGCCCGTCGTAGAGCAGCTGGCCGTCGACCTCGATGCGGCATGGCTGCGCCCGATACTGCAGCACCGAGACCACCGAAGCCGTCAGAAACGCCAGCGTGCCCCGGCGCCGTTGGGCATTGACCCGCAAATCCACCAAGCCCGAGATCCCCAGAGACAGCACGTTGATGGCGACCACTCGGCGACCCTCCGCCGTGCTCAGCTCGAGTGCGTCCAACTGCCTTCGGGAGCTCTTGCCCAGCGCTTCCAGCGCCGCTTTCGGACGCCGCGGGACGCCCAATGTCCGCGCCAGATCAGACCCCGTTCCCGCCGGCACCAAGCTCAGGGCGACCCGCTGGCCGGCGTCCGCATCGAGTACCCCGTTGACCGCCAGATGCACCGAGCCGTCGCCCCCAACGACGACCAAACGCTCCACCGACGACGCGTCTCTGAGCAATCGATCCAAACAGCTCCGCGCAGCCCGAGGATCTGCCGCCTCCACGACCCAGCCGTGGTCCGCAGCAGCGGTGACCTCCGCTCCATACCGATCCTTCAGCGCCTGCCAGATTTGCGCTGCACGGCCGCTACCGGCGGCCGGATTGATGAAGAAGGCAGTTCTTTCCAAGCGCGGCTCACTCCGCCGGGGGGGCGAAGCGCAGATACGCCGGGATCCACTCCTCGTCCCCGGCATCGTGCATCGCCCAATACGGAATGCGTTCCACCTTGGCCAACCGATACTCGGTACCCTGGGAATCCTCGAACTGCAGCAGCACATGGGGGGCTTCGGTCCCGAAGGTGTAGCGGAGGAATCGCTCCCCCTGCTCCAATCGCAGCTCAACCGCCGAGAAGCTGCCCGCCGGCACCTCCACGGTCCGCTCCTCGCCCCGGGAGAGCTTCCAGGCGGTCGCCTGCAGCGGAGGAAAGGCCCCGGTCAAGAGCGTGGGAAAGATGCTCAAAGTCTCCGGAACCGGCCCGGTCACATATTGGCGCAGGCTCGCCGGGAGGCCATCCTGAGCCAGCGCGTCGTCGGGCCAGGGCTGCTGGCGCTGCCCTTGGCCATCGAAGTACGAGCGGGTCTCGAGCTCGCCACCGACCATGAAGCCTGTGGACAGGCCGCAGGCTTCAGCGCTGCTCGAGGCCAGCTTCTGCAGCTCGCCGCCCTCCCGCCGCCAAAACAGGCTGGCCATCTGATGGTAGGTGTAAACCCCCGTGGGGACATCTCGGATATGGTTGAGCTTGATCACGTCGAAGCCGTCCTCCCGGGGAGTGTCGGCCTTGACCTCCAGGTCCGGAGCCCAGGGCTCTTTGACCAACACCAACAGGGCCCGGCCGGGGAAACGATCCCCATAGCGTGCCCAATCCACCTCGTACACCGCATACTCCGCCTTGCCGTCGTCCCACAGGGCCAGATGGCGCCATGAAGCATCCTCCGCGACGGCCGAGGAGGCTTGAGAAAGACATCCCACCAGCCCGACCAGAAGCATCGCGAACACAGAAATGGGGACGAATCGAAGGGTCCAATAGGTCATGGCAACCTCTCAAAAAGGACGATCAGGCTTTCTCTCGACGGATCGTCAGATTAACATGGGCTGTCCCCGCCACCGGGGCTGGAACAAACGGCGGCATCCAACGTATAGCAGCCTCAGAGGGGATCTACGGATCCGCTGGAACGTCAGCTCTCGGAGCTTGCTGAGGAAGTCAGTCGCCAGCGAGAGCTGCTCTCGGCTGACCCTGCCGACAGTCCGAGGAAGCACCCCCTCAACCCAAGAAAGCAAGTCCACGACATCGGTCAAGCTATCCCTCGCCTTCGATGCGAGGCGCCCATATGGAGGTTTCATGAGCCGCTACTCCCGACTTCTGGTCACCCTGTGTACAGCCTGGATGCTGGCACTCCTCGTCTCGCCGACGCTGGCGGAAGAATCATCCGGCACCAAGCTCCTGCGCTTCCCGGACATTCACGGAGACACCGTGGTCTTCGTCTACGCCGGCGATCTCTGGAGCGCCTCCGTGGACGGCGGCGTCGCCCGCCGTCTCACCGCCCATCCGGGGGTGGAGAATTCCCCGAAATTTTCGCCGGACGGGCGCTGGATCGCCTTCAACGGCCAATACGATGGTGACGAGCAGGTCTACGTCATCCCGGCCCAGGGTGGCGAGCCCCGACAGCTCACCTACTACCCTGCCCGCGGCCCCCTGGCCCCCCGCTGGGGCTTCGACAACCAGGTTTACGGCTGGACCCCCGACGGTTCCTCGGTGGTCTTCCGCTCGCTTCGCGGCAGCTGGGACTTGAGCGATTCCCGCATCTACACCGTCAGCGTCGAAGGCGGCCTGCCGGTCGCTCTCCCCATGCCCGAATCCGGGGGAGCGGACCTCTCTCCCGACGGCCAGCGGGTCGTCTACTCTCCCCTCGCTCGAGATTTCCGCACCTGGAAGCGCTATCAGGGAGGCTGGGCTCAGGAGCTTTACCTCTTCGACCTCTCCAGCCACGAGCTCGAGAGGATCACCGATCACCCACGGGCGGATCGGGACCCCATGTGGTTCGGCGAAACCGTCGTCTTCAACTCCGACCGCAGCGGCACCTTCAACCTCTACGCCTTCGATCTCGCCTCTCGCGAGACCCGCCCCCTCACCGAGCACGACCTGTGGGACGTGCGCTGGCCCAGCGCCGACCAGCAAGGCCGCGTGGTCTACGAGCTCAACGGCGAGCTGCGGATCTTGGACACCGGTTCGGGGACGGATCGCCCCTTGACCATCCAGGTTCCCGACGACGGTCTAGCCCGCCGCCCCCACCAGCTCGCCGTCGGCGACCGGATCGAGAACTTCGCCCTTTCCCCCCACGGCGAGCGCGCGGTCTTCGCCGCCCGCGGCGACATCTTCACCGTGCCCGCGGAGAACGGCCCCACCCGCAACCTCACCCCAAGCTCCGGCGCCCACGACCGCTGGCCTGCCTGGTCACCGGACGGCAAGCGCATCGCGTTTCTCTCCGACCGTGATGGCGAGGAAGAGCTCTATCTGGTTTCCCAGGACGGCGATGGCGAGCTGCGTCAGCTCACCGACGGCGGTACCGCCATGCGCTTTGCCCCCCGCTGGTCCCCCGATGGCCAGCACATCGCCTTCTCGGACAAGAGTGGCAAGCTCTTCGTGGTAGCCGTCGAGGACGGAACGG
>JAXHTF010000302.1 GCA_034211275.1 Acidobacteriota bacterium | reverse complement strand
GATTGATCTCATCGGCGGCGAGGACGGGACTGCCGACGAGGATCACCTCGTCGGGGAAGCGGTGGCGCAGAGCACAGAGGAGCGAGGAGTAATCCTCCACGCAGAGCTCGTTGTCCACCGCCTTGGGGCGCTGGGAGCGGCGGGTCACCGGATTGGAGGCACTGGGATTGAGGACGATGATGCCCCGATCCCGCTGGGCTCCCTGCCGGCCGAGACCCAGCCGGTCGAGCCACGCGTCGGCCGCCGCCAGCTCCTCGGCGCCCAGATGGAGACTCAAATAGCGGCCGTCGGGCAGGGGCAGCTGGGACCGGCAGGGCCGGGAGGAGCGGAAATGATTGACCGTGCTCCGCGCGCGCCGCTCCATCACCCGCCCGCGATGGGCATAGGCGAGACCCTTATTCCACGAGTAGACGCCGTGCTCGATGCCGTCGGAGAAAGCCTCCGGCGGATGGGTCGCCCCGAAGACCACCAGCGGGAAGGCGGCGGCGAGCTCCGGCGTGAAGGCTTCAGCGGGGTGGAGGGATTGGACCGCGGGGTGGCGGGAGAAGAGCTCGAGATAGCTGTCCTTGGTGCACACCGCGACCTTCAGCCCCGCCGCCGCCAGGCTCTCGATCCAGGCGGCGTGGCAGAAGAGCTCACCGGTGTACCAGCGGTTCGTGATGTAGCAGAAGAGCGCCTCTTCGATGCGCCCCGAGGACAGCGCTTCAGCCAGCAGCTCCATGCCTCCTCCGCGTGGATCGGCGGGACCTCCGCGAAGGTCAGAGAGGAAGGGCGTTGGCGAACGCATTCTTTCTGCCATTAGATTCCTTCAAGGCGCGAAATTCAGCAAGAGTACTCCGGCATGATACACTTTTAGCAAGCCCAGGAAGAAGTCGCTCTCCCGAGCAGCCCGCATTTTCCAGCCGATTTGCAGGCCTGACGACGCGAATCAGCAGGTCGTGGCGGAAGCAGGAATGAAGGCAGGAGCAGCGTGGGACCGAAGCAGAGCGAACACCCCTTGAAGACCAGCGAATCCCTCGAGATCGGGTGGGGCCCTTCGCCCCCGTCGGTCCACAGCCGCTATGTGGTTCTCGACGATCCCGTGATGGCCAAATTCCGCGCCGTCGGCGACGGTGGCGAAGAGCTGTGGGACTTCCATCAGCTGGAGTGGTGGTCTCGGATCTACGAGTACCGCTGGCTCCAGGACGTGGTTCGAGACTGCTTCGCCGACCGCGGCACCCTCAATCTCGAGAGCAAAGTCGCTCTCGACGCCGGCTGCGGCCGCAAACATCCCAGCAGCTTCATCCTCGGCGAGATGGGCTTCCGGCGCGTCCTCGCCCTTGATCTCATGCCCAACAACCCTCTCTTCGAGCGGGTCCGCATGGCCAACGTCGAATACCGGCAGACGGACTTCGCCGAGCACGTCCCCGGTCCGGTGGACTTCCTCTGCTGTCTGTCGGTGCTCGAGCACGTGCCGCGGGAGCGCCAGCCGCGGGCGCTAGAGAATCTCTGCGGCGCCGTCGCTCCCGGCGGATTCCTCGCCATGACCTTCGACCTGCCGGGTTTCGAATACGAGACGGACCTGGAAGGCTACAAGCGGATCCTGTCGGAGCAGGGCTTCGAGATCACCGAGGCTGCCACCGATCCGGCCCAGCGCCTGACCTCCCGCAACGGCCCCATCCCCCATCCGGGCTGGCCCAAAGTCGGCAGAATGGAATTGCTCTGCTACCGGCTCCTGGCATGGAAGGAGCCTGGTTAGAGATCCGATGAAGAACATCCTCATCAGCACCCCCGGCCGAGTCAGCAGCCTGGTCTACCTGCCCACCATCTGGGGCATCCTCAAGTCCTATTGCGAGCAGATTCCGGTCCTGCAGGAGAATTACTCCTGGCTCGATCCCATCGTCATCAAGCAGTCCACCTCCGCCATGCTGGCCCCCTACGAGGACGTGCCCATCGACGTCCTGGGGCTGAGCTGCTACTGCTGGAATACCCACAGCAACTTCGACCTCGCCCGCGCGGTCAAAGAGCGCCATCCCCACTGCCTGGTCCTCGCCGGAGGCCCGGACCCGGACTACCGCCGCCCCGGCTTCTTCGACGACCACCCCTACATCGACGCCTTGGTCCTGCGCGATGGCGAGGTCCCCTTCGCCACCATCCTCGAGCAGATCCTGGAGGGGGTCCCGGACTACGAGGCGATCCCCGGCCTGGTGCTGCCGCCGCAGCCGGGAGACGAGCAGCCCTATCGATTCACCGGCCATCAAAAGCTGATGGCGGAGTTCGACTACCAACCCTGGATCGCCCAGCGCGACTACTACGAGCGGGTACTGGACGAGCTGCGGGGACCCGACGGCGCCAAGCAGCTGGTGGTCTCCTGGGAGACCGACCGCGGCTGCCCCTACAAATGCACCTTCTGCGATTGGGGCTCGGCGACCCACAGCAAGGTGCGCAAGATCGACATGGACCGGCTGGAGCAAGAGGCGCGGTGGATCGGCGATCACCGCATCGAGGTGGTCTCCTTCACCTCCGCCAATTTCGGCATCTTCCAGCGGGATCTGGACATCATCGACCTGCTCATCGAGACCAAGGAGCGCACCGGCTATCCCAAGACCATCCAGCTCAACAACGCCAAGAACAATGTCGAGCGGGTGACCGAGATCAACCGCCGCGCCTTCCGCGCCGGCCTCATCGACTTCCACACCCTCTCCGTGCAGTCCATGTCCGACGACGTGCTGGCAGCCATGGACCGGTCCAATATCCGCAAGGAGCGACAGCTGGCCATGCTCCGGGAGCTCCAGGAAGACGGCGTTCCCAGCGTCGTGCAGCTCATCTTCGGCGCCCCCGAGGACACCCTCGAAACCTTCCGCGACACCCTGGCGGAGCTCATGGAGTCCGGCATTCACGACGAATTCGTCTGCTACCCCTTCATGGTCCTGCCCAATGCACCCGCCAACGACCCCGCCTACCGGGACAAATGGGGCATCCGGACCATCGAGCGCTACGGCTCCGTCAAGCGCCGCCGCCAGTCCCAGCCCCTGGCCGACGGCTCGGACCGCTACGTCTACATCGTCGAGACCTCCTCCTACGACCGCCACGAATACGTCGACATGTACTGCCTGGGCCGCGCGGTCATCGCCCTCCACAACTCCGGCCTGACCCAATTCCTCTCCCGCTTCCTGCGCCAGGCCCGGGGTCTGCCCTACAAGGACTTCTACGGCCCGATCCTCCAGACCCTCTTCGACGATCCCGGGACTCTGCTGGGAGAGGTCTACCGGCGCTGCTACCGCCACACCGCCGCCTTCGTCGCCGACGGCGCCGAGCAGGCCTTCGAGCAGATGCCGGTGGACGAGCTGCCCAGCTTCGACGCACTGGTGACGGTGGAGGAATACATGATGTTCCGCTGGATCAGCGAGTCGCCGCGGCTCTACGGCGAGCTGCGGGAGGCGCTGCGGCCCATCGTCGGGGACGACGCCCTACTGGACAGCCTCCTCTCCTTCCAGAGCGCCCTGATGATCACTCCGGACTACGACCGCCGCGTCGGCCGTGAGCTGGTCCTGCGCCACGACTGGCCCGGCTTCTTCAGCGAGGACAACCTCTACGAGAAGGAGGTGGCGGAGCCCGCCCCCTGGACTCCCCCCCGCCCTGTCCACATCCACCAGCAGCACGCCGGCAGCCACCTGGACCGGCCCCTGGACTGGTTCGAGAGGGGTCCCGACGGCGAGGAAGCAGCGATGATCCGGTGGCTGGACTCTGTCATCGATACCGAGTACTCGCGGGTTCAGCGAACCCACTTCCGCATCGAATCCGCCGGCGAGCCTCCCCGCCGCCAGGAAGAGAATCGGGTCGCCGTGCTGTGATCGTCCTCGGCTTGCACTTCGGCCACGATGCCGCCGTGGCCCTCGTGCGGGATGGCGAGGTCGTCGCCTTCCTGGAGAAAGAGCGCAAGAATCGGATCAAGCACGCCCTCGGTCTCGACTTCAGCGACGTCCGAGACGTGCTGGAAGACGCGGGCCTGTCTCCCCGCGACGTCGACTACTGCGCCGTTACCTCCACCCAGGACGTGGAATATTGCTTCTTCGAGCCCGAGCGCCTGAGCTTCGTCTTCGGGGGCCCCGCCATCCACGAAATCCCCAGCCCGCTGTGGCGCCGGCGCTATGGCGACGCCGAAGAGCCCCCACCAGGAGCCGGAAAGCTCGAGGGCCTGCGCCGCCTGGCGGAGGTCTACTCCCAGCCCGGCGAGCACCGCTACAAGAAATTCTTCCGCCAATACGGCCACCACGATCTCGCCACCGTCTCCTCGCTACCGTCCATCGAGGACTTCGCCACCCATCCGCTGTGGGAAGGCCCACGGACCCTCGCCGAGATCGGCGCTACCGACTACCGGCCCCTCCTCGATGACGACTTCTCCCGCAGCTTCCACCTGCCCATCACCCTGACCCTCGACGGGAGCCGAGTTCCGGGGGCCCTCTTCTCCCACCACTACGCCCACGCCGCCTACGGCTTCTACGAAAGCCCCTACCGCCGCGCGGCGATCCTCAGCCACGACGGCGGCTCCACCCGGCGGGGCTATCGCGCCGGGCTCTTCTTCTACGGCGAGGAGGAGCGCCTCTACCCCCTGGCGCCCCATCGCCTGCCGGCGGGGTGGACCTACCACGTGGTGGGCCGGGACATCGGCTTCGGCAGCATCGGCGGTTCGGGCAAGCTCATGGGGCTGAGCGCCTACGGCCGCCCGGCCTTCTTCGACCCGGCCTTCGTCGGCAATTGGTGGGATGGACCGCGCAGGGGCGAGGAAAAGCACCCCCGCCGCTGGTTTGACCACATGGTGGACTCGGCCCGCCGCCAGGGCTACGACCTGGACGCTCTGGGAGACCCGGCGCGGATGACCGAG
>JAXHTF010000301.1 GCA_034211275.1 Acidobacteriota bacterium | reverse complement strand
CGGGATCACCGGCAAGGTGGAGGAGATCTCCCTCTTCACCTCGATCATCGACACCCCGGACAACCGCCGCTTCATCGTGCCCAACAGCGAGGTCTTCGACAACGTCATCGAGAACAAGACCTACCACCCCACCCGCCGCGTCGATATCTCCGTGGGTACCGACTACAGCGCCGACCTGGACCACACCCGGGAAGTCCTGATGGCCGCCGCCGAAGCGGTTCCGGGACGGCTGGAGGACCCTTCGCCGCAGGTGGTGCTGCAGGAGCTCGGCGGCTCCTCCATCGATTGGTCCGTCCGTGTCTGGAGCACCACTGCGGATTTCTGGACGGTGCGGGAGGCTACCGTGCGGCAGGTCAAGGTCGCCCTCGACGAGGCCGGCATCGGCATTCCCTTCCCGCAGATGGATGTGCACATGGACCGCACCGATTCATGATGCCTCCCTCCGCCGGCCCCTATCCCGGCGCCCCGCGGAGCAGCACCGTGGCGGGCTCGGGAACCTTCCGTTCCCCGCTGCGTATCAAGCGGCGAGACCGGCCGCTAACCCCGGCCCGTCCGCCGGACCCGGCCGGTCTCTAGGAGCCGGATTTCATGAGTAGTCAATCGTCGATGATCCTCTCTCCGTCGCCCCCCCGCGGGGGCCGGCGGTGGCCATGGACACTCCTCACCCTGTCGCTAGCAGCACTCTGTCTGACGCCCCTACCGGCGACAGCGGGTTCCGGGGGTCCGCCGCGAATCAGCCCCGAGGCCTCCATCAGCCAGCGGGTGGGAGTTTCCGAGGTGAAGCTTCGCTACAGCCGCCCCGCCACGCGCGGGCGCACCGTCTGGGGCGAGCTGGTGCCCTGGGATCAAGTCTGGCGCACCGGTGCCAACGAGGCCACCACCCTCACCCTCAGCCACGCCGGAACCTTTCAGGGAGAGAAGGTCGAGGCCGGCACCTACGCCCTCTTCACCATCCCGGGAAAGCGACGCTGGACCCTCATCCTCAACCGCAACACCGATCAATGGGGCTCCTTTGAATACCGGCCGCAGCAGGACGTGTTGCGGGTCTCGGCAGAGCCCCGGAAGGTACCGCCGGACGAGCGCCTGACCTTCGTCGTCCCTGAAGTGACGGCGGACACGGTGAGTCTCGAGCTTCGCTGGGCCGGGCTGGCAGTGCCCTTCGAGGTACGTTTCGACACCTCGCGGCTGGCGCGGGAGGAGGCGCGGCGACAGACCAGCCGCCGCCCCAACGACACCCGCCTGGCCTGGAGCTGGGCGTATTATTTCTACAAAGAAGGGATCAACCCGGACCAGGCCCTGGACCTCGCCGCCCGAGCGGCGCAGGAGAGCCAGGTGTACTGGACCTGGTCGCTGAAGGCGCGCCTGCTGGCCCGTACCGGACGCTATCCGGAAGCGGTGCAGGCGGCGGTGCGAGCTCTGGAATACGGCACCACGGACCTCGAAACCTCCGGAGAGGCGCGCAGCGACATGGAATACTTGCGCACCCAGATCAGCGAGTGGAAGGCCGGGGGCAGCTGAGCCCCCGCGCTTTCGGCCTCAAGCTCTCCGCCAGCTAGCGCTGCCGCGGCAGATAAGCCTCTTCGACGTAGTCCCGCACCATGCGGTCGCTGGAGAAGACCGGCGACACGGTGGCGATGGCGCGCTTCATGCGCTGCACCCACCCGACGGAAATGCCGCGGTGATCACGGTCGTAGTAGAGCGGCGCGATCTCTTCTTCCAGGGTACGGTAGAAGCTCTCCACATCCGCCCGATCCTGTTCCTGCTCCGACTCGTAGGTCTCCTCCGAGCCGATGGACCAGCCGTTCTGACCGTCGTAGCCCTCCGGCCACCAGCCGTCCAGCACGCTGAAATTGAGGGCACCGTTGAGGGAGGCCTTCTGACCGCTGGTGCCGCTGGCTTCCAGCGGCCGCCGCGGGTTGTTCAGCCACACGTCCACTCCCTGCACCAACATGGCCCCCACTCGCATGTCGTAATTCTCGATGAAGAAGACCCGGCCCAGCAGCTTGTCGGTGCGGCTGAGCTCGAAAATGCGCTGGATCAGCTCCTGTCCCGGCTTGTCCGCCGGATGGGCCTTGCCGGCGAAGAGGATCTGCAGTGGCCGGTCTTGGTCCGCCACCAGCCGGCGTAGATGCTCGAGGTCACTGAAGATGAGATTGGCGCGCTTGTAGGTGGCGAAGCGGCGGGCGAAGCCGATGGTCAGCACCTTGGGATCGAAGAGGTTGTCCACCGCCCGCAGCTCGTCCGGCGAGTGGCCGTGGCGGGCGAATTGCTCCCGCAGCCGGGATCGGGTGAAGCGGCCCAGGCGCTCCTTCTGCAGCTGATGCGCTTTCCACACCTCGGCATCGTCCACGGAGTACAGCCGCTCCCAAGCCTCCGGCACCAAGAGCAGCTCCTGCCAGTGGCTCCCCAGATGCCGCTGGAAGAGCTCCCGCACCTCATTGCCGATCCAGGTCGGGCTGTGGATGCCGTTGGTGATGCCGGTGATCGCCCGCTCTCCCTCGTTGAGATTCGGGAAGAGATGGTGCCACATGCGATCCGCCACCTCGCCGTTGAGCTGGCTGACGCCGTTGGTGTGGCGGGTGGTGCGGATGCTGAAGGCGGTGAGATTGAGATTCTGCCCCTGCTGGTCCGGATAGGCCGCCCCCAGCGCCAACAGCTGCTCCGGCGTGCGCCCCAGGATCGGGCTCCAGGGTTCGAGATAGCGCAGCGCCAACCCGGCGTCGAATTGCTCGTTGCCGGCGGGCACCGGAGTGTGGGTGGTGAAGACCGCGTCCTTCTTGATCTCCTCTAGAGCCTCCTCGTAGGACTTGCCAGCCTCCGAGTCCGCCCCAGAACCCCGGCCCTGCATGATCTCCCGCAGCCGCTCGAGCTGGAGCAGCGCGCAGTGGCCCTCGTTCAGATGCCAGACGGTGGGCTCGAGATCCAGGGCCCGCAGCGCACGCACGCCGCCGATACCCAGGACGATCTCCTGAACCAGCCGCATCTCCCGGCCGCGCACATAGAGGATGTCGGTGATGGGCCGGTCGGCGGGATCGTTCTCCCGCACGTCGGTGTCCAGCAGCAAGACCGGCACCCGCCCCACCTGAGCCACCCAAACCTTGGCCTGGATGTCCCGCCCCGGCAGCGGCACGCTCACTCGCAGCTCCCGCCCCAGATGGTTGGAGGCCGGCCGCAGCGGCAGCCGGCTGAAGTCGTACTCGGGATAGGTGTGCTGCTGCAGCCCGGTGGCGTCGATGGTCTGGTTGAAGTAGCCGTGGCGATAGAGCAAGCCGACGGCGACGAAGGGCAAGCCGAGGTCGCTGGCGCTCTTGCAATGATCTCCGGAGAGCACTCCAAGGCCGCCGGAGTACAGCGCCAGGGAGTGGTGCAGGCCGTACTCCATGGAGAAGTAGGCGATGAGCTCGTCCTCATCGTCCGGATGGTGACGGTGGAACCAGGTGTCCTCCTGATCCTCCAAATAGGCGCGAAACTCCTGCACCACCTCGCGGTACTCGGAGCGGAAGGGCTCATTGTCGAGCAGCGCGTCCCAACGGTGGGGCTCCACATTGATCAACATCTGCACCGGGTTGCGGTAGCGGGACCAGGACTGGTTGTCGATGGAGGCGAAGAGGGCCTTGGCCCGGGGGCTCCAGCTCCACCACAGGTTGTAGGCCAGCTCGTAGAGCTGAGCGAAATCCCGCGGCAACTCCATGTCCCCGATGTGCAGGCGTTCGATATGCGGTCGTCTCATGATCCCCCATCTCCTGGCAACAGCACCCACTGGGATGCGTAAAATCGGACTGGCTTCGGCCCAAACACCCTTTCGCCCAAGCGCCGATGCAACCATCTTCGCCGGGCCGGGGCTGGGGCGAGGAAACAGCGTTTTCTAACACAGGCGACCCCGCGCTGTCGAAGCGGGCCGAGCTTACCGCGACGTTTCAGTCCGGCTGCCTCGTCGGTTATGATCGGGCCGTGATGTCTCGCCGCCGCGCCCGAACGGCCTCCCCTCCCCCCTCCGAAACTTCTTCGACCCCCTGGTGGGGAACGACCACGATCCCGTTGGACCACCAGCGCCAGTGGACCCTGGGAGTAGCCCGGCTGTGGATCCAGCACTCTTCCCAGGAATGGTGCATCGTCCTCGGTCAGGGAGCCGAGGACGAGACCGGCCTGTCCGAAGCCGGCCCCATCACCGAGGTGACACCGCGGACCAAAGACTCCACCTGGCGCCTGATCTACGAACGCACCTCCGATACCGTCACCGTGCAGCCGGCGATGGCCGATCTGCCGGTGGTCACCCGGCCCCGGATTCCGCTCCACGTGCCTCCCGGGCAGCGCGTGACCTTCTTCGCCGGCGTTCCCGTGTGGGTCCAGGTGCTCCTAGAAAGCGACTCCAAACCGGTGGTAGACCAGCCCCTCCTCCCCGCTGCCCACAGCTGGTTCGGCCGTGACACCCGCCAGGGCGAGCTGTGCTACTTCAGCAAGACCGCCGCCCGCCTCAACGTCGAGAATCTTCCCTTCATCTCCCACCGCGCCGTCACCCCGGTGACGGTGCGCAACCGCGCCTCCACGCCGCTGGTGCTGGAACGCTTCCATCGCCGGACACCTGGCGGTGAAATCGCTCCAGCGCCGCTTCGACCTTGATATCGATCTCCCTGGCCGAGGCGGACCAGGCCGGTCCGGTCGGCAGGCTGCCGAGGACAACGGTCGCGGCGAGGGCGAACAGCAGGGTTCGCGCGGCGCGACCAGGGTGAGGTTTCATCGGATTGGCTCTCCTTGCGTTGTAGGCAGTAATGGTATGGTCGGCCCGAACCGTGGGGCTGCGCGGGACGGCATGATAGACCTCGGGCGGGGTCCGGTCGTCCTTAAGGAATCCGCGATAAACGCCATTCGCAGCGG
>JAXHTF010000300.1 GCA_034211275.1 Acidobacteriota bacterium | reverse complement strand
GTGATCTTCAAACGGGCCCAGGGAGAAGGCCGCATCCAGCGCATCGAAGGCCTCGAGTCCCTGCTCTCACGGATCGGGCCCCACGTGGTCTGCGTCGACCTGCTGCCGCTGGGCCATCCCCGGCGCAACTGGAAACAGACCCTGCTCTCCGACGGCTACCTGATGATCCGCCACCCCAATCTCGAGGCCGCCTGCGAGATCGCCGACCGCGTCGGCACCGACCTGCAGATCTACGCCGCTCCCTGATTCCTCACGGCACACAAAAACCCGCCCGTCCCTCAACATCGAGGGGGCGGGCGGGCTTCTGCTGACGGTGTCTTTAGCTGACGGTGAGGTCAGCCGATGGTGTCATCCGCTCAGGGACAGGTGAGGAAAGCGCCGGTGTCCTGGATCGGCTGGAACGGCGTACGCAGCGGGTTGGTGTAATTCCGCACGTCCCCGGTCTCCGTATCCTCCACCCGGATCATCACCTCGACGTTGGTCAAGCCGCCAGCGAAAACCCAATAGTGGTTGTTCACCGGGCAGCCATCGAGCACCTTGAGCACCATCTCGACGTTGTCCGCGTTGAAGAACCAGAAATAACCGGTGTCGTCGGTGAGCTGCACTGCCTGGGCTTCGCCCATCTGGCCGGCAGGAGTACGGAAGTCGCCGGTCACCTGGAAGCGGCTATCGTTCAGGCAGAGAGTGACGGAGTCCGGCACACAATCCCCGCCACCACCGGTGCCGGCGCCATCGTCGAGGGTCAGGCGGTACATCATGGCGGTGTAATTGGCGTCTCCCGCCGGCGGCGTATTCCACACGCCGTCCTGATTCACCTGCGAGTACGCCGGCTGCACCGACGACCGGTCCCAATCGGAGCAGACGAAGAAATCCTGCTCGGAGGAAGGATCCCAGCCCACACCGGCGTAGACGGTCTGGTTGGGCAGCATCAGGTCGAAGGGGGAGAGATCGAAGAGGTAGTAGGTGCCGGCCAGGTCGAGGCTGACGTCCTCGGCGGTGGCCAGGAAGCCATCGATGAAAGTGCCTGGGGCGCCACCGGGGCCGTCGGCGGCCCAGAAATTGATCTCGAAGTCGATATCCGGATCCGAGCCCAGCCGCGAGAAGCAGACCTCGAACTCCTCCACCGAGAGGTTCGAAGCGCCGAGGTCGAAGCGCATCACATTGTCGTAGAAGGTGGCGGTGTTGGCGACGCCATAGCCGTTGTCCGCCTCACCGTCGTCGTATTGGATGGTGAAGAGGGCCTTGTTGTCGAAGGAGCGGGTCACCGCCGGGCCGAGGACCTTGCCGAGATTCTGCACCGGCGCCACACCGTCGGTGGAGACGCGGCTGACCTCTTGAGCGGACAGCGAAGCCACCGGCAAACAGACCGCGGCCACCATGGCCAATACCAGGAATAAGATTGGAAATCGAAGGTTCTTCGAAAGATTGGGGGCTGTCATGACGCTCCTCCTTGCGGCCTCGCCGCGCTGATTGCTGGAATTGGGCTGATTGCTGGAATTGGACTGCCTTGATTCTTCGTTCGAATTCGAAAAGAAACCATGAGAGATGATTCTCATGGTATCGCGAATGGTCGATACGCGTCGGGACTGCACGATCCCGGGCTTTACTCTGCCCTTGAAGGTGCAAGGCTCACGCCAGCTCCGCCGCCACCGTCCAAGAATGCGGCAACCGTCGAGCTATCAGCCCGTGGTGAAAGTCAGACGCCGGGCCGAGTGCGTTAGAGTGACCCTGCGTTCGCGCAAGCTCTCGCGATGACGGGGGCGTCAAGTTCTTCCCTCGTCCACCCTCAGTTTGTCAAAGCACTCTGTAAAAGCTCCAGTAGAAAGCATCCACCGTGACCCAGACCTCTACCTCCGCCGCTCCCGGCGACCAGCCCGTCACTGACGATCCCATCCTCGAGCCCGGCGAGGCCCCCGTTTCCCGGCCACGCCTGGCCGACCGCATCCCCGAGGGCGGGGTCAGCGATCCCGACGAGATCCTCGACCTCTTCCTCGGCTGGGTGCTGGACATCGGCTTCGAGCTCTATCCGGCCCAGGAAGAAGCGCTGCTGGAGATCATGGCCGGGCGCCATGTAGTGCTCAACACCCCCACCGGCTCGGGCAAATCCCTGGTCGCCCTGGGCATGCACTTCAAGGCCCTGTGCGAGGGCAAGCGCTCCTTCTACACCTCCCCCATCAAGGCCCTGGCGAGCGAGAAGTTCTTCGCCCTGTGCGACGAGTTGGGAGCGGAGAACGTCGCCATGCTCACCGGCGACGCCAGCATCAACTCCAAGGCGCTGGTGGTCTGCTGCACCGCCGAGGTGCTCTCCAACATGGCCCTGCGCCAGGGCCGTAGCCTCGACGCTCCCTACGTCATCATGGACGAGTTCCACTACTACTCGGACCGCGACCGGGGCGTCGCCTGGCAGGTGCCCCTGGTGACCCTGCCGAGCACCAAATTCCTCCTCATGTCCGCCACCCTCGGCGACACCAGCAGTATCGAGGAAAAGCTGGAGGAGCGGACCCGCACCCAGGTGGCGGCGGTGCGCTCGGTGGAGCGGCCGGTGCCGCTGGACTTCGAATACCGCAAGACCCCCCTCCACGAGACCGTCCAGGATCTCCTCGACGACGGCCGCGCCCCCATCTACATCGTCAACTTCACCCAGCGCGACTGCGCCGAGCTGGCCCAAAGCCTGGTGAGCATCAACCCGTGCTCCAAGCCCGAGCGCCAGGCCATCCGCGACGCCATCCAGGACTTCCGTTTCGACACCGCCTACGGCAAAGAGATGCGCCGCTTCCTCACCTTCGGCATCGGCGTGCACCACGCCGGCCTGCTGCCCAAGTACCGGCTGCTGGTGGAACAACTCTCCCAGCAGGGCCTGCTCAAGGTCATCGCCGGCACCGACACCCTGGGCGTCGGGGTCAACATCCCCATCCGCACCGTGCTCTTCACCAAGCTGTGCAAATACGACGGCACCAAGGACAAAATCCTCTCCGTCCGCGAGTTCAAACAGATCGCCGGCCGCGCCGGCCGCAAGGGCTTCGACGACCACGGCAGCGTGGTGGTCCAGGCGCCGGAGCACGTGATCGAGAACATCCGCAACAAGCGCAAGGCCGCCGGTTCCGGGAACAAGAAGAAGTACAAGAAAAAGCAGCCGCCGACCCGCGGCTACGTGCACTGGGACAAAAAGACCTTCGAGCGCCTCATCTCCAACCCGCCGGAAACCTTGAAGAGCCGCTTCCGCATCACCCACGGCATGGTGGTCAACCTCCTCCAGCAGGACGCCGAGGTCGACAACCTGTCGGACAACTTCGCCTCCCTCCGCGACCTCATCGCCCACTGCCACGAGGCGGACCCGGTGAAGGACCGCCTGCTCTCCGAGGCCGCCCTGCTGGTGCGCTCCCTCTACCGTGCCGACGTCATCACCACGGTCAAAGACACCAAAACCGCCTACCGCTGGGTGGTGGTCAACGAGGATCTGCAGTGGGACTTCTCCCTCTTCCACACCCTCGCCCTGTACCTGGTGGAGGTCCTGGACGTCCTCGATCAAGAAAGCCCGGACTACGCCCTCGACCTGCTGACGGTGGTGGAATCGATCCTCGAAACCCCCTATGCCATCGTCCGCCAGCAAACCGAGCGCGCCAAGACCGACGCCCTCAACCAGATGAAGGCCGACGGCCTGCACTACGAGGAACGCATCGAGCGCCTGCAGGAGATCACCCACCCGCAGCCCAACGCCGACTTCCTCTACTCCACTTTCGACGTTTTCCGGGAAGCCCACCCGTGGGTGCGCGGCGCCCAGGTCAACCCCAAATCCATCGGCCGGGAGATCTTCGAGCACTACATGAGCTTCGGCAACTTCGTCCGCCGCTACAAGCTCAAGCGCTCCGAGGGCCTGGTGCTGCGCTACCTCAGCCAGCTGTACAAAACCCTCGCCCAGACGGTGCCCATGAACGTCAAGACCGACCCCATCTATGACATGGAAGCCTACTTCCGCTCGATGGTGGAGCGGGTGGACAACAGCCTGTTGGAGGAATGGGAAAGCCTCATCCACCCCGAGCTGCAAATCCAGCAGACCGAGGACCGCGAGGCCAACCAGCGCAAGATCCGCTATCTGGAGCTGCTGCACGACGAAAAGACCTTCGCCGCGCGAGTCCGCGCCGAGCTCCACCAGCTGGTGCGCGAGCTCGCCGCCGGCCATTGGGAGGAAGCCGCCGCCTACGTGCGCAAGCCGGAGGATATGCCGGATCCGTGGACGCCGGAGCGCCTGGAAGAAGCCCTCGCTCCCTTCCTGGCAGAGTACGGCGAGCTCGTCTTCTCCCCCGAAGCCCGCCGCCACCGCCACACCACCATCCGTAAAACCGCCGACCGCACCTGGGCCGTCACCCAGGTCCTCCTAGACCCCGAAGGCGACAACCTCTGGCACCTAGCCGCCACCATCCACCTCCCGGGCCCGGAGGCGCTGGATCAGCCGTTGTTGCAGTTGGAGCGGGTGGGGACTTAGGGGTTCGCCTTCCCCACTAAGAACCCCGGCGGCTCGACTTTCTCACCGGCAAGCGCAGCCCGGACCTTCTCCGGGCTGTGGAGCTTGTCTACCAGCCCTGCCATGGGCAAGACTTGCCAGCCGCGGCTGGCAGTAGCACCTGGGCGACCAACCCACAGACGGAGCAAGCGGCGGAGGGATTCGGGGTCGGGGTTCTCACCAACCCGGAACCACCCGCCGGCCACCGCCGCCAGCGCCACCTGTCCAAGGGAAGAGAAGAGCGCGAGCTCCTCACCACTCGCCGCATCCCACACCCGAACCGACCCATCCTCGCTCCCCGAAGCCAACTCCTCGCCTCCCGGCGACCAACACACCGACAAGACACGACCGCCCGAACCACTCAACACACGACGCTCCTCACCACTCGCCGCATCCCACACCCGAACCGACCCATCCTCGCTCCCCGAAGCCAACTCCTCGCCTCCCGGCGAC
>JAXHTF010000299.1 GCA_034211275.1 Acidobacteriota bacterium | reverse complement strand
AGAGAAGCCGGCGGAGGACGCCAAGGCGGAAGAAGCCGAGAAGAAGGCCGATGACGCCAAGGCCGATGACGCCAAGGCCGATGACGCCAAGGCCGATGACGCCAAGGCCGAGGACGAAGAGTCCAAGAAGTCCTGAGGTAGCGCTGTGAGCGGGCAGAAGATCATCGCCGTTGGCGCAGACCACGCGGGCTTCGATCTCAAGCAAGCGCTCTGCGGGTTCTTGGAGCAGCAGGGCTACGAGGTGAAGGACCTCGGCACCCATTCCACCGAGAGCACCGACTATCCGGATTACGCCGGTCAGGTCGCGCGGGCCGTGGCGGCGGGGGAGGCCGAGCGCGGCCTCTTGGTCTGCGGCACCGGCATCGGCATGGCCATGGCGGCCAACCGGTTCGCCGGTGTCCGCGCCGCCAACTGCTTCGACACCTACGCCTGCGCCATGGCGCGGGCGCACAACGACGCCAACGTCCTGACCCTGGCGGCCCGCATGCTGGCCCAGCCGTACGCCGAAGAGATCCTACGCGTCTTTCTCGACACCGCCTTCGAGGGAGGGCGGCACCAGCGTCGGGTCGACAAGATGGATTCGGTGACCGGCGGCTGATCGAGGTCAGTGGCTGCTGAGTCGACCTTCCCCACCCGTATCCACTGCCCTAGAAGCTCATCATCGCCGGCGACCAGACTCGCATCGAGAGGTTGAATCACCATGTCTGATTTCCAAGCCCTGCTGAAGGAGGATCCCGAGATCTTCGAGACCATCGAAGCGGAGCGCCAGCGCCAGAACACCGGCCTGGAGCTCATCGCCTCGGAGAATTTCGCCAGCCCGGCGGTGATGGCGGCCACCGGCTGTGTGATGACCAACAAGTATGCGGAGGGCTATCCCGGGCGCCGATATTACGGTGGCTGCGAGTTCGTCGATCAGGCCGAGCGGCTGGCTCGGCAGCGGGCCAAGGAGCTCTTCGGGGCGGATCACGCCAACGTCCAGCCCCATAGCGGCACCACCGCCAACATGGGGGTGTATTTTGCCGTCCTCGAGCCCGGCGACAAGCTCTTGGGTATGGACCTCTCCTGCGGCGGCCATCTCACTCACGGCCACCATCTGAGCTACTCCGGCCGCGACTTCGAGGTGCACCACTACGGCGTCGATCGGGAGACCGAGCGGCTGGACTACGAGGAGGTGGAGCGGCTGGCCATGGAGCACCGGCCGAAGCTCATCATCGCCGGTGCCAGCGCCTATAGCCGGATCATCGACTTCGAGCGCTTTCGCCAGATCGCCGACCGTTCGGGGTCGCTTTTGATGGCGGATATCGCTCACATCGCCGGACTGGTGGCGGCGGGGCTGCACCCGTCGCCGGTGCCCCATTGCGACTTCGTCACCACCACCACCCACAAGACGCTGAGGGGGCCCCGGGGAGGCTTGATCCTGTGCCGCCAGGAACATAAGAAGAAGATCGACCGCGCCCTCTTTCCTGGTATCCAGGGCGGTCCCCTGATGCACGTGGTGGCGGCCAAGGCGGTGGCCTTCAAGGCGGCCTTGGGAGAGGACTTCCGCAACTATCAGACCCGGGTAGTGGCCAACTCCCGGCGGCTGGCGGAGAAGCTCACGGAGCTCGGCCACCGCATCGTCTCCGGCGGCACCGACAACCATGTCTTTCTCCTCGACGTAGCAGCGGCGGGCACCACCGGCAAGGTGGCGGAGAAGTCCTTGGAGGCTGCGGGGATCACGGCGAATAAGAACACCATCCCCTACGACACGAATCCGCCCCTGGTGGCCTCGGGCATCCGCCTGGGCACCCCGGCGGTGACCACCCGAGGCATGGGCCCGGCGGAGATGGACATCCTGGCGGGCTGGATCTCGGAGATCCTCGCCGAGCCGGAGAGCGAAGAGATCCAGCGCTCCATCCGCCAGCAGGTGGCGGAGCTCACCGAGCGCTTCCCGCTCTACTCGCCGATGGTTTGAGGGCTGCTACCGTCTTCTGGCTATGAGGGCGGTTAGGTTTGGCCGCCGCCGAGGTGTAGGTCTGCGGCCGCCGGGGGCTTGCCGGTTCGTTGGCGCAAGAGCTCGCGGATGCGCCCGCTGAGGTAGATGGATCCCGTCACCAGAAGTGTTGGGGAGGCGGCATGGGCCAGGGCCTGATCCAAGGCCGCTTCGGCGTCGTTTTCCACCACCAGACGGCCCTCTCTTCGTAGCTCCTCCAGTAGATCCCCCGGCAAGCTGCGGGCCAGCTCGTCGGCATCGCGGCCGCGGCCCGCCGGCGGCCGGCTGAGGACGATCTTGCGGCTGAGCTTGGCCAGAGGGGCCAGGAAGGTCTCCGGGGCCTTGTCCTCCAGGGCGCCGAAGAGCAGGTCCACCGGCTCCCCCAATTCCTTCAGAAAGTCCACCAGCGCGGCGGCGCCGTCGGCGTTGTGGGCCGCTTCCAGTACGACTCTCTCCGGTAGCCCTGGGCCATCCGTTGGCCCGGACTCGCCCAACTCCACCGTCTCCAGCCGCCCCGGCCACCGGCAGGCGGCGGTGCCCTGGGTGATGGCTTCGGCGTCGAGGCGCTGCCATCCGAGTTCTCGCAGGTACTCGGCGGCTCGCACCGCCAGGCCTAGATTGCGGCTTTGGTGCGCTCCGGGGAGGGCCAGCCTCAGCCGGTACTCGGCGGCTGGCGTTCTCAGCTCGATTTCCTGGCCGTGCCATCCCGCCGGCCTTCGTTGCCGGATCTCCACCTCGTCGTCGGCGGCTTCCAGGGGAGCGCCGAGATCCCTCGCCTCCGCCTCTAGCGTTCGGCGGGCCTCGGTGGCGGAGACCCAGGCGAGGGCCGGCTTGCCGGGGCGCAGGATGCCCGCTTTCTCCCGGGCGATGGCATCCAGGGTGGCGCCCAGATGCTCCTGGTGGTCGAGGCCGATCTCGGTGATCACGGAAAGCTCGGGAAACGCGACGTTGGTAGCGTCCAGGCGCCCTCCCAGCCCGACCTCCAGCACTGCCAGGTCGACCTTCTCCCGGGCGAACCAGCGCAGAGCCGCAATGGTCAGGGTCTCGAAGTAGGAAGGCGGGTGGCCGAGGCACGCTTCACCGGCCTCGATGGTCTCGTCGCACAATGCCTCCAGCTCCGCCAGGGCGATGGCATGGCCGTCGATGCGCAAGCGTTCGCGGACGCTCTCCAGGTGCGGCGAGGTGTAGAGCCCGACCCGATAGCCGGCGGCGCCGGCCATGGAGGCCAGCAGAGCTGCCGTCGAACCTTTGCCGTTGGTGCCGGCGACCAACACCGTGGGCAGGTCGCGGTGGGGATCGCCGAAGTCCGCCAGTACCTCGCGGGTGGCGTCCAGCCCCAGACGCATGCCGAACATGGGCAGGCTGTCGAGGCGCATGGTGAGGAGCTGGGCGGTGGGGCGAGCTTCAGCGTTGGGGCTGCGCTCGGGGCAGGGGCCGCTCAGGTGAAATGGCGCAGGCAGCGGCCGAGGGTGGCCTTGAGCTCGTTGCGCGGCACGACCATGTCGAGGAAGCCGTGCTCGAGGAGGAATTCGCTGCGCTGGAAGCCCTCCGGCAAGCTCTGGCGGATGGTCTGCTCGATCACCCGCGGACCGGCAAAGCCGATGAGGGCGCCGGGCTCGGCGATGTTGAGGTCGCCGACCATGGCGAAGGAGGCGGTGACGCCGCCGGTGGTGGGGTCGGTGAGCACCGAGATGTAGGGCAGCCGAGCTTCCCGCAGCTCCGCCAGGGCGGTGGAGATCTTCGCCATCTGCATCAGCGAGAGAACACCCTCTTGCATGCGGGCGCCGCCGGAGGCGGAAACGATGATCAGCGGGCATCGCTGCTCCAGCGCCCGCTCTGCCGCCAGCGTGACCTTCTCGCCCACTACCGAGCCCATGGAGCCGCCCATGAATCGATAGTCCATCACCGCCATCACCACCGGTAGCTCTTCCAGGTGGCCTTCCACCACGATCACCGCGTCGAGGACGCCGGTTTTCTTCTGGTAGGCCTTGAGGCGGTCGGAGTAGTTCTTGGTGTCCTTGAACTGCAGCGGATCGCTGGGGCGGATGTCGGGATAGAGCTGAGCCGGCTCGTCCTCGTCCAGGAGCAGGCGAATGCGCGCCGGGGCGTCGATGCGGAAGTGAAATCCGCACTTCGGGCAGATGCGGCCGTTGCGCTCGACTTCCTTGGTGTAGACCACCTCGCGGCAGCCGTCGCATTTGCTCCACAGCCCTTCCGGCACGGTGCTCCGGGGGCGCTCCGAGCGAACCGGCTTGGGCTTCTTGTCTTTTTTGAACCAGGGCATGGGGTGGGGGCTCGTAGGGTGCGCCGGAATACGAGGCGCACGACCGGCCCGGAGCATGGTGGAGATCGGTCACCAGGCTGTCAGGGCCGGTGGTCGATCAGAAGCCGGATTCCTCCTCGTCGTCCTCTTCGTCCATCAGATCGTTGGGCACGCCGAGACGGGCGCAGGCGGCATCGTACATCTGCCGCGCGGCCTTCTTCGCGGCCTGCAGCTCGGCCAGGCGATCCTTGACCTTGGCCAGCTCTTCCTCGATCTGCTGATCGAGATCGTTGATCTGGGACTTCTCGAAGGAGAGGATGCTTTCGTAGTGTTGCTTCTGTTCGTCGGAAAGGCTCATTGGGTTCCTCCAATGCGTTCCTCCGCGGCTGGTTTGAGTTGGATGCCGCGGAGGGATGAGGCGGTTAGAGTCGAAATGGAATCTTCAGGGTGGCCCACATCTTCACTCGCACACCTTCTTTGGTAGCGGGTTTGAATCGGGCGGTGCGCGCTGCCTCGGCCGCCGCCTCGTTGAGCCCGGTCTTGGAGCGCACTCCCTGAACGATCTTGACTTCCTGCACGCGGCCGCGTTCGTCCACCAGCAGCGAGAGGATGACGTCACCTTCAACTCGCGCTCGGCGAGCGATGGCAGGATACTTTGGTTCGTCGATGGAGACAAGCACCGGCGGGCTCACGCCGGGCCCGGCGGTCACCAGGTCCCCCTCCGCTACCTTCGGGGCTGGTGGCGGCGCGGCCGGCTGAGC
>JAXHTF010000298.1 GCA_034211275.1 Acidobacteriota bacterium | reverse complement strand
TTCAGAGAGATGACGGGTGGCTCGGACCCCGGGACCCGGACCCCGGACCCCGGCGCCGAAGGCGCCTTGCCCGCTCCGAGCCACGTGGCCGAGCGGATCACCATCGCCAGGCTCTTCGCCGGCGGCGTGACCTTCAGCGCAAACTCGTTGACGTCCATGCCGTGCGGCAGCTCGACCCGGAAGCACTCCAGGCCCTCGGCCATCAGGCGCTCGGCGAGCTTGGCCGCTGCGGCGTCGCCGCGCTCGTCCCGGTCGTAGGCGATGAGCACGCGCTCGGTCCCGTACGCCTTGAAGGCCTCGAGCATCTCCTCGGTGAAGCCGTTGACGCCGTAGGCGGTGGTGACGTTGCGCAAGCCGTGCGACCACAGGGTCAGGGCGTCGATGAGGGCCTCGCACAGGATGACCTCCTTCGAGGCCCTGAGCGCGTCGAGGTTGAAGACGCCGCGCCGAGGACCTGGCAGGTAGAGGTGCAGCGGGGTGCCCTTGCGAAGCCGCGGCGTGATCTTGCGCCCGTACATCTGCACCACCCGGCCGTGCTCGTCGTGGATCGGGACCACGACGCTGCCCCGGAGAAGCTCGTGGCCGGTCTCCTTGATGATCCCGAGCCCGGCGAGCCGGCTGCGGATCGCGCTGCCGTTCTTGCGGTTGCGCTGGGGGAGGCGGTAGCCGAGGGTACGGTTCGAGAAGCCGAGCTGAAACCGCTCGACCATCTCCGCGGAGCGCAGGCCCCGTGACTCGAGGTACTCCAGCGCCTCCGGCGACTGCTTCAGGGTCTCGTGGTAGTAGCCCGCCACCACGCCCCGCAGCTCGTCATCCGAGATCTCGTCGTCGTCGGACACCAGCGGCGGCAGCTTGAGCGTCGTCGACGTCCTGGGCGGTGGCCGGTCGGCCGGCGCCTCGCCGAGCCCCGGGTAGTCGGCACGCAGGATCTCGACCGCATGTCGGAAGGTCACGCCCTCGAGCGCCATCACCAGGTCGATCACCGAGCCCTTCGCCCCGCACCCGAAGCAGTGGAAGACGTTCTTCACGGGGTCGACGGAGAAGCTCGGGTCCTCGTCCGGATGCAGGGGGCAGCGCCCGCGCAAGTCCTTGCCCTGACGCTTCAGCTCGACCCCGCGCGCCTCGACCAGCCGCTCGACGGAGACCTCCCGCTTCAGCCGCTCAAGCTCCTCGGTCGGGATTCGTGCCATCAGCCACCATCCAATGCGAGAAATTTGCTCGTCATCTTTCGGTGACCATGATTACCAATCTGTCGCGACCATGTCAAGCCGCTTTGGTGTTGACGGTCATCTGTTGGTGAGCTAGATTCGGAATGGGACCGGAAAATACATGATTCTGATGACGGTTAGGTGATGAGCAAGAAGGAAACCCCGTCGACGTTCGGCGCCAAGATCCTCCAGCTGCGCAAGGAGCGAGGCTGGTCACAGCCCGAGGTCGGTAAGCTGATCGGCACCTCCGGCGCCATCGTCGGCCGCTACGAGCGGGGCGAGATCACCCCCTCGATCGAGGTTGCCCGCAAGCTCGCCGACGCTTTCGGCGTGACCGTCGACTTCCTCGTCAGCGAGCGCGAGCTGCCCGAGATCCTCAAGGACAAGGAGATGCTCGAGCGCTGGAAGGCCCTCGCCGAGGTCCCAAGCCCCGACCGCGATAGGATCCTGTACGTGGTCGACGGGCTGATCCGCGACGCCAAGGCGCGACAAGCTTACAGTGCGGCCAGTTGAAGCAGCTGATTTGGCGGGTGGGTAACATGCCGGGGAGGATCTTGTGTACCTGGATTTACCCGGAAGGGTTCACAACACTAAACTCGCGACCACCAAGCCTCTTCAGCCCCTGTTCGAGGCGCTGTCAAACTCATTCCATGCGATTGAAGATGCCGCAGATGGCCCCAGTGAGATCAAGGTCGTCGTAGAGCGGGACAGCAGCAAGCCAGCGCTCTATGAGGACGGGCACGAGTCGTCGCCAGTCTCTGCCTTCACGGTCATTGACACGGGCATAGGGTTCGACAGTAAGAACTGGAAGTCGTTCAATACGTCTGACTCGACCTACAAACAAGCGCGAGGCGGCAAAGGTGTAGGCCGCTTCATCTGGCTGAAGGCATTTGACACGGTTGAGGTGACCAGCTCGTACCCAGAAGACGGCACATGGAAGCGACGGAGGTTCGACTTCACTCTGTCGGCTGACGGCGTTGAAAACGACCGCATGGATGACGCCCCGAAAACGAAACGAGAAACCAGAGTCAAACTCATCGGCCTCAAGGAGGAGTACCAAAAGCACTGCCCCAAGGGAGTGTCGATCATTGGTGAACGCATCGTGGAACACTTCCTATCGTACTTTTTCTTCGACCAATGCCCGCACCTGACCCTTGTCGATGGGGATGAGAGCTTAGATCTGAACGAAGTCTTTCGAGAGATCTTCGGCAGTGCCACGGAAACAAAACCCTTCACAGTCAAGAAACGGAAATTCGAGCTACGTCACCTGAGGATCTACTCGAGCCGAGAGAGACGGGATCACCGCATTCATTTGTGCGCCTACGGGCGTGAGGTGGACAGCGAACGCATCACGAAGCTTATTCGGGAAGTCCCCACAGCAAGGCTCCAAGATGAGCAGGACAAAGAGTTTGTGTACCTGGGCTACGTCTCCGGAGGATATCTCGACGAACACGTCAATTCCGAGAGAACAGGGTTCTTGTTCCCGGAACGGGACACCGACCTTGAATTCCCTGACGTGATTTCAAAAGAATCGCTCCTCGGCGCTACAACCGGCGAGCTCGAGCTATACCTCAAGCCGTACCTCGAGCCTTTGCGCGAAGAGAAGATGGAGCGGATCGAGGACTTCGTTCATACCAAAGCACCGCAGTACCGCCCGATCCTCAAACACAAGCCGGAAGCTCTGGCCGACATCTCCCCCGAGATCAGGGCAGAGGCAGATCTCGATCGAGAGCTTCGGAGAATCCAGTTTGTCATCGAAGAGGAGCTCCGGGAAACGCAGGATAAGCTCCTGACGGCGGATCTGGAGAAGATGGAAGACTTTGAGGAGTATTTCCGGCAGTACATTGAATTTCTCGAAAAGGAAAACGACGTCGGAAAATCAAACCTCGCGCAATACATCGCCCACCGAAAGGCGGTCATCAACGCGCTCGAGAAGTTTCTCGGATTTACTGATAGTGGGAAGTACTACCGTGAAGAGGTCATCCACCGGTTCATCTGTCCACTGCGCACGACCTCGGACGACCTCGGCTTCGAAGAGCACAATCTCTGGTTGATCGACGACCGGCTAGCTTTTCACGAGTACCTGGCGTCCGACCTGCCGTTGAAGAAGATGGACATATTGGAGACCGACGATCGGGATCGACCGGACCTTGTCGTCTTTAATCGATCGCATGCGTTCGCACCAGACGACCGGAGACCGTTCTCGTCAGTTGTGCTCATTGAGTTCAAAAGGCCGGAGCGAACGGACTACACATCAGACGAAAACCCGATTCAGCAGGTGTACGGCTACATTTCGAAGATCCGAGACGCCAAGGCAAAAGACCGTCAGGGACAGACAATCAGAGTCCAAGAAAAGACTCCATTTTACGTCTATGTCGCGTGTACCCTTACTCCTTCTATCGAACGCTATGCCAAAGACTTCGGCCTCACGATTACCCCAGATGGTCAGGGGTATTTTGGATTCAACGCGAATCACCAGGCGTATGTGGAGATCATCGACTACCGGAAACTCGTGGAAGACGCCAAGAGCAGAAACCGAGCACTATTCGAAAAACTCAACCTCAGATGACAGGCCGCCGTCACAGCGGGGGAGCGTTCAGATGGACATCATCACACAACTAACCAAGGACCTTGAGCCGATCCGCCGATTGGCGGAACAGCTGCTGTCTCATGCCGTGGAGACCGAAACCCAAGACGACAGACTTCAAATATCAAGAAGGCCAAGCGTCGGTACCGAAGCATTCGCAGTCACGCTGTACCTCGGTGTAGACGATAGCACCATTGACCGCTATCAGAAGATCCACTCCGTCGAGATCCCACCTGACTACAAGAAAATCCTCCATGTGCTGAACGGAGCGAGTATCTTCGGGCTCAACCTGTACGGTATTCCGCCATCAATGGCGCAGGACCCACCTCTTCTAGATCGTACGACGATTCAGCCGCTGGATCTGGCCACCGCAAATACTCATTGGCGACATGGATTCACCGATGACCTGTCGTTGTTTCAAATCGGCGGCAGCCCACTATCACTTGAAGAAAACGTAGGGTATTTCCTGACCGCTGGCTCCGGGGTGGTTTCCCTGAAGAAACGCAACCACAAAGTCAACGCTTGGGTATCAATGCAGCAGTTCCTCGATGAAGAGCTCGAACGGGCTCGGAACCAATACAGCGAGTTCGAGGAATTCATGGCGAAGATGCGCAAGATAACCAAATAGGCGTCGAATCTAATCCATCCTCCACTAGCCTCATCTCGAAATCAGTGGACCAGTAGTTGGATTCGCCCAATTCCTACCATGCAACTGGAAATGCTCCTCCCAGGTTACGAACCTCACGTTGGCTGGGTTTGACGCTAGATGAGGATACCTGGCGGCGCTGTTGATGTGATGCCCGAAATAACCGCTCACTCTTCCTGTGGCCTCCAGCTCTATCCTCTCAAGGGCCGACCATTCCCGGGTTCCCCCACCGCGCTGGACAAGTGCCAGCTCATCAGCCCATGCTCGTTCAACCCCAAGGCGACGAGCCCTAGCTAACCCGCGACCACCGAAGCCGGATTTTCTTGCGTACAACTGCAGGCCGTTTTTTCCTGCATTTCCTCGTCTGAAGAACTCAAACTCGTCAAGAGTGGCAGCGCGGCCCTGAATTCCCCGACGACCCTTCCAAGCCTTGTACGCCGCCAAGCGCTGCTCGAGCGCGGGGTTGATCGTTCCCCCCCTTGGGGCATCCAGGGACCCCACCACCATCTGGGCGCTAGATCGCTCGTATCCTTGCTGCAGGTCTGGACTTAGCTCGGCCTCGAGCTGGTCGCCGAGGGCCGGCAAAGTGGCCGAGA
>JAXHTF010000297.1 GCA_034211275.1 Acidobacteriota bacterium | reverse complement strand
ATTTCGACTACAAGTCTGGTCAGGAAGAATATTATCCATTACCAGATTTGTCTATTCCTTACAGAACTTTACCCAGAAGATTTGATTTTCCAATTATTACTGAAGTTGATGTTGATGACAGATGCGTATGTGCGGAACAACCCACTGAAGTACACCGACCCCTCCGGCGAAGCCATATTTCTCAAAACCCACGTAGTTATGGAACCAGCCGCGCCGAACCATGCCTCGGTCGTGATTGTCCCCAACAACCAGGAGGCGTATCGAGGAGACCACCGATTCATCGAAGGTTACAACGGGATGGTTTATGCCACCTTAGGGGCTGGCCCAGTCGGCCGTTTGTTCTTCGGAAATAATATCGGCCTCGTCCTGGAGAGCGATAACAATCGGGAGCGGGATGCAGATCTGAATCATGTGACTCAGCTCTATGAATTGGGCATCGGTGAGCGCGCTGAAGCCGATGTGATCAATGATCTCTTTCTCGCAGATTCACTGTACAGGGATCACCTCCAGTACGACCCTTTTCCTTTAGGAAATGATTCGATGGTGCCGCTGAAAAACTTCAACTCCAACTCGTACGTCCGAGGGCTCTTGGCAGCGGTAGGGATTCTCGTCCCGGAAGTGGCCGAGAATCTTCCGGGCTTCAATCAACCGGTACCGGTTGAAGAGTTCCGGCCTCGCTCGACGACTCCCAAGTAACGATCGAGTGGCGGAAATCCTCCTGGCGAGCCGCTGAAGGGCTCTTCCAACCAGAAACACGCAAGGAGCCTGCTGATTCTTTCAGCAGGCTCCTTGGGGTCTGTGGCAAAAAAAGGAATGAACCTACGGCAGCTACCTCCAAGCCTGGACCCACCACCTCAGTCTTCGTAAGTCATCTCCCGATAGCCCGAGACCTTCGACAAATCATGCTCTTCCTGCCAAATAGGAAGCGCCTTCTTGCGCCGATATCTACTCCAGCGCTTGTGCAGGCGATAAACATTGGACCATGCATCAGCTTTCCCATCTGCATGCAGGAGCCTATCCTGCATGTACTTGTTGTTGGTTGCCAACAAGAAGCGGTACGCAAAGATGTCGACCGTACGCATCTCGATCAATCCACGCTCGACCAAGCTCAGCAGCGGGCCGAAAAACGAGAGATAGTTCGCCATGTCGATGATGTCAGCATCCGTAAAAGGATCTTCCTTCTGCTTCTCCTTCTTGGAACACTCCAAGAGCCGATAAATCCGATGCGTTCGTTCACCTGCCAGGAAACTTTCGTTCAGCCGAACGATGAAATCCGCCTCGGTGAGATCTCTCTCCCGCCGCAGCTGATACGCCAGCGCTAACAGCCCGCCGACTGCGGCAGCCTTCGCGGTGAGATCGAGCCCGGTGGCCCAGGATTCTAGATAGTGCCCGCCGGCTCCGAACAACAAGGCTAATGACAGCAGCAATAGGCCAAAGATGATCGCGCGGTTCCTGGATTTCATCGTCCCTCCCGAGAGAAGTCACCGACAACCCGAGAGCTCCGCCTGGGTTGTCTGAACAAGAAGATTTCCCAAGCAAGACGCGCACCACAGCGGTGCCGCCGGCAGCCTGGACTGATCGAATCGAAGACGCCGAGTGTAACAGCCCCACAGAAGTGCGGGAAATCTCGAGAATTGTCGCAGCCCCTGGCGCTACTTCACCATCCAGCCGAGCTCCCTCCGGCAGGTGTCATCAGAAAGAATCAGTCACACTCCAGCGCAGGATCGACCTCGTGCCCCACCCACAGCACGGCGAAGGGGCCCTGGATGGAGAGCCCCAGGGCCTTCCAATCCTTCTCCCACGGCCCCTGGTTGAGAATCACCTCCCGATGGCCTCCCCGACTGCTCTTCCACCCCTGGAAGGCCCGTTCCGCGGTGGCCTCTCCACCGTCCCAAAAGGCGTTCTCATAGCCGAAGTGCGGATACTCCGTCCCCAGCCGCTCCGGCGCCTGCCACATGCAGGAAAAGGTCGCGGAGTCGCCGGCATCGTAGGGGCAATCCTGCCAACCGTGGGTCAGGCGCCCCTGGGCCAGGAGGTCTTCGACATGGAGGCGGGCGACCAGGGTGAGGGATGGCGAGACCGGGATGGTGGGCAGATCGTGTTGGGCGCGGTAGGCGTCGATCAGCTCGTAGAGCCTGGATTCCTCCTCGGTGAGGCAGGCCCCCGAGGCGAGATCCTGGGCCTGAAGCTCGGACATGGGCAGGCTCGGCACCAGCACCACCCAAAGTGCTGCGCCAACAACCCATCGCATCAGCGAGCGCAAACCGTTCATCGTCCTTCCTAGTCCCGTCCGTCCCCCGGGGCGTGCCGCGCCGCGGGGGGCATCAAGGGGCCGAGGAGCTCTTCAATCGGGGCGCGATCACACCCTGCAGAGAAGAAGCGCTCTGAGTCATCTTCTCGCCCTTCTGCCCCGAGCTATCTTCGAAGTACAAGAGCTTCATCCGGGCCAGCTCCTGCGCCAAGGGCTGAATATCGTCCTTGTACTCGAAGGAGTAGAGAAACCAATCACCCTTGGGCTTGTAGAAGGTGAAGTGAAAGCTCAGGGGCTGGCGATCGTACGCGACGACGTACCAGAGGTAGATGAATTTGTCTCCGAACTTCTCCTCGGTGAGGAGCTCGTACCCGTGCATTTCGCCGAGAATCTCGGGGAGGGTGATGAACTGCCCTTTGAGAGCACCGATCTGATCCTGGATCGCATCTTGCCAGGGATTCGGGCCGTAGAGATCTTCAATGGCTTTCTTCAGCTCGCCACCCTCCACCGATCCGAAGAATGCATCCAATTGGCCTTGATAACCCATCGGAGGAGCCTTCTCCGCCTCCTGGCAGAAGGCGACCGACGGGGAGACGACGAGGACTGCTACAAGCGAAGCCAGAATGAAAACTCTGAGATACACGCTCTCACCTCCTGGGAATAGGGCACAGAGACTGCCGAGGGGCGGCCTGGAGGGCGAAAATTCGCAATTGGGACCAACGGATTACGCTTATCGGGATTGTATCCCGAACCATCCGCAAGAGAAAGGCCACTGCCCCACTGACCGCCACAGCTCGTCAGCCGCGGGGGTGAACAATGCGGCGCAAGCCGCACAGTTGAGCACGACGGTGGCCCAGAAGATCGTTCGAAACGGCTGCTTCTTCGTCTTGTGGCGTAACAGCTTCCGCGCCGTCAACGCCCCGGGCCAGCCGCCGATCAGCGCCAGCAGGTGGAGGGTGTTCTCTGGGGTGCGCCAATTCCCCTTCCGCGCGGCTCGCTTGTCGAGGGCATAGGCGATGAAAGTGATGAGACTGGCGACCAGGTAGAGCGCCAGGATCAGGAGGAGCTTGGTTTTCACAATCTTCTAATGGGCGAGGCCAGTCTTCTATTGGGCGAGACCAGTGCCCGCCGCTCCCTCGTCAGCCGGCCACCGGACCATAGGCGCCGGGTATCTTGAGCCTCGAGGCCAAGACGATCAATGGACTGACCCAGACTCCGATCCCCAGCAGGACCGAGCTCACGACCGCCCGGAAGGGGGTCCGACACCCGAGCACTCGTTGGTCGAGAACCTAGCCGGCGAGAACGACTCCGACGGCGATCAAGGCGGACAAGATCACCGCGAGCACATTCCCCTACCTCCTCGTTTCTGTTCGGGCCTGTCTCTGTTCGGGCCTGTCCCTCTTTCGCCCTGTCTCCAGACGGCCCTGCTTCTCGGCCTGGGCTGCCCAAGGATCCTGCCTGGGCAGCCCTGAAGAGGACAGCCCTACTCCATGGTGGACCCCACCACTTCCCCGAAGAGCAGGAAGTTCAGGACCGAGCCCTTGCCGCTGAGCTCCCCCTTGCCGAAGAGGACCTCGAAGTCGATATCCTCGGTGGGAGAGTCGGTCACCGCGTCGATACGAAAGTAGGCGCTGACCGTGCACGACTGCCATCCTTCGCTGCCCTGGAAGACCGAGTCCGTGGGTGAGAGGGCAGTGACTTCCTTGGCGTTCACCGCGCCGATCTCATAGTTGAAGCCATTGGCGAGTCCGGCTTCCTCCGCCTTGGCGGCAAAGTTGGACGTGATCCGCACGATATTGCCCGGGACCAGATTCCGCATCTCCAGCAGGGGGGTCCCGCTGCGGCTGGGGTCCCCGCCGACATTGATGTCCGTAACGCCGCTTTTCGATACAAAGTTCGGCATGATTGCCCTCCTTGGATGGCTGTGGTGGTGGCCCTAAATTGCTTCCTTGAAGGAACGATAGCATGAGCCGAAGCACTCCTCTGGTAGACACCTGCACCGCCAACGGATCGTGGTTCAACGGACCCTGAACAACCCCGCAGCCGCCGGGCCGAGTCACCCTTCCGCCCGTCTCAGGCCCTCTCTGACTTGGAGCGCCAGGCAAGGAAAATCGCGATGAGGTACCCCAGCAGCGTCGCGGGGAACGCGTAGAAAGCGAAAGCGCTCAACACCAAGACCACAGTGTAGGCGGTGTCGTTGGGTGAGGCGGCGTCCTCGCGGATTCCCGCCATCAGATCGAACATGACGTGCTCGAGATTCAGCACCGCCAGGGACACCACGATGGCGGAGATCGGAAGCAGCGTCGCAACGGTCGTCCCCAACCACCCGAGGCCCGCCCCGGAGAACAGAAAGCGGATGTACAAAGCGACCCGCCAGGCGGCCACCACGCCGAGAAACCAGGCGTTGGCGGCTTGCGCCGTTTCCAGCGGCAGGAAGCGCTCTACCGGGATGGCGTAGAGCAGGGCCGGCAGGGAGGTGAGCCCGACGAAGACCAGGACGAGGGGATAGGACCACCGGGCAGGGCGCAACGGCAGCACCACGAGGTAGAGCACCAGTGACAGAACGAAGATATAGGCCACGGAACCCAGGCCGGCATATTGCCAGGGCTCCGCGCTGGGGTGATCCCAATAGCGCCCGATGCCCACCAACCAGGTGACCGCGAGCACGTAGAGCAGATAGGGGCGGAGATGATCCCGCAGGTTCGGCCGGATCTTGCGAAAGGCCAGGAAGGCGAATTGGGTGCGGAGGATTTCTTTCCAAGCGGCAGACATCATTGGGCGCCTAACGGACCATCGCCAGATGGCTCTTCCTTCGCCACC
>JAXHTF010000296.1 GCA_034211275.1 Acidobacteriota bacterium | reverse complement strand
CCCGCCCCCGCCACCGACAATCCCTTGTCCCACAAGTCCGCACACGGATCGCTGACCGTGTCCCAAGCGTCATAAAGATCATACAGCGTCAGCGCAACCTCGAAGGCTGCGTAGCCGAGAGCCAACGCCGGCAGGATCTGCCCGCTGGGGTCGGCGCGGTTGATGGGGTCGTTGGCTACGTAGGCGTAGAAGTTGGTGTCGCCGCCGGCGAAGCCGAGGGGGTCCTTGGCGGTCCAGCGGCCGACTCTGGGATCGTAGTCGCGGACGCCCGCCCCATTTAACCTACAGCAAGTTGAGGAGAGTCAGGAAAGCGAAACTTCAGCCCCATTCAGGCACTCAATACTCCCGATGCTATCGCCATTTCTCCGGCAAATTCAGCATTTGCTGCTCAGGGCTCCAGCCGGACGGCTTACAGCTGGGTCGGGCCCAGCTTGCACCTTGTCGCAGCCATTCTTCTCGATATTTCCGCACCCCTTCTAGTCGAACATCCTCGTACCCAAACTCAACACCACAGCAGTCGCAGATATTATGACTTGGCTCCCTACCGCTCACTCCCCAAGGCGGGTCGGCCTGTAAAAGAGCACAAACGCGACGCCGGCATAACTCTTCATTGCGCATTGAAATACTCAAGGCTTGTTGAAAAGCTATGTTTACTGGGGTCGGGACGAAAGAACGTTCTTGGAGAGCCATCAGCTCCTGGTACGACAAACAGATTCGAAACGGAGTCATAGTAGGAAGTATCGCCGCCGGCGAGGCCTAGGAGGCCCTTGGCAGCCCGGCAGGCGAGGCGTCGATTGCTAGCCTTTACTTCGATTTTGTTTTCAGAAAGTCAGCCTGCATACTCTCGACTGTACTTCATGAGAAGAGCTTCCACCGCGGACGGAGAAACAGAGATGAAGCGATGCCAAGCTTCCTCTTCGCCGTGCGGGTAGCCCGTCAGCTGAACGAGAGCAACACTGATCGCACGGCGTACCTCCTCGTCGTCGAAATCGACCTCTGGCCAAGCTGCCACCAACTCTGCAATCTCGGCGCGAGTAAATCCGAAAAGCGTGTCAAATTCCCAGCCCGGAAAGAATGGGCCTTTGACTACCGCCACCAGACACTCAAGAATTATCTGCTTGTCCCGATCATCCAACCCACTAGATAGCATTAGCGTAATCCTAGGAAATAGTTTATCCCCTTGTTTGGAACAAACGCGGTACCCCCGTCGGGAGCGGCTGGGTTGCGGATAACCAGGACTCCTGACCCCTGATCGAAGAAAGCTGTACGCCCGCGAGCGAGCTCCCGGACGTGTGTGGGGTTATTCAGAACAGACTCCAGAACCTCAGCAAACTCACCAGGTGTACCGATTCCGGGGAATTCTCCCCGTTTGATGACATGCTTGTTGAAAGCATGGCCAAGAGCGATTTCCTCCGCTATCAGCTGATTTCGGAGACGAAAAGCATTTGAGGCACTCTGGGCTGAATCAATCGCCCTCCGACCAGCCTTCGCCCCAGCCCCATACCTCCCCCCAGGCAGCGCCAACCCCAACCCCAGCCCACCCACCGACAGGCCCTTGTCCCACAGATCCGCACACGGATCGCTGACCGTGTCCCAAGCGTCATAAAGATCATACAGCGTCAGCGCAACCTCGAAGGCTGCGTAGCCCAGAGCCAACGCCGGCAGGATCTGCCCGCTGGGGTCGGCGCGGTTGATGGGGTCGTTGGCGACGTAGGCGTAGAAGTTGGTGTCGCCGCCGGCGAAGCCGAGGGGGTCCTTGGCGGTCCAGCGACCGATTCTGGGGTCGTAGTCGCGGACGCCGAAGCGGATCAAGCTGGTTTGGGGGTCGTAGAGACCGCTGGCGAAGCCGAAGGGTTGGAAGCCGGGGTTGGTGTCGAGGAGGACCTGGCCGAAGGAGTCGTAGTCGAGACGCTGGGCTACGGCGCCGGTTTCGACATCTACCACCAGGCGGACGCTCCCCACCGGGTCGGCGAGGATGCGGTAGGTCCGGCCGTCCTTCTCGAGATACGCCGGCACGTTGCCGCGGTCGCCGTAGACGAAGCGGGACACCACGTTGCCCGTGCCGTCCAACTCGGCGACGGGATTGAGCAGGTCCGCGTAGAGCCAACCCTGGACCAGCGAGCCGCCCACCTTCTTGCCAATGCGCCGGTTCTCGCCATCCACGAGATACTCGATGAGCGGCGCCCCCGGGGCCTGCACCGAGCGCAAGTTGCCCAAGGCGTCGTAGTCGTAGAGCACCGACTGACCGTTCTGGGTTCCGCTTTCCAGCTCCCCCGCGGCGGTGTAGGTGTAGCCGCGGTCGCCGTAGGTGAGGAGACGGTCTTGGTCGTCGTGGGTGGCGGAAAGCGAGCCGCTGGACGTCAGCAAGCTGGTGCGGTTGCCGTTGGCGTCGTAGCCGTACTCCGCCACCAGAGCGCCGTCCTGCTCAACCCGCTGCAGCCGGCCCCGCGGGTCGTAGGAATAGCTGGTGACCGAGGTCTCCCCCTGGATCGTCTCCGTCCGCTCGGTGATGCGACCGAGGGCGTCGCGCTGATAGCTGACGTCGTAGAGCGACGCACCGCCGAAGTCTGCACGGTGGCCGGTGAGCTCGCCAAAGGGGTTGAAGCCGCGCTCGGTGGTCAGGTCCCCCTGAACGGTGCCGGTGATGCGGCCGTTGGCGACGTCCCGGACCAAGGTCAGATCCCCGGCCTGGGTCAGCAGACCGTCGCGGTCGTAGTCGTAGCTGGCCAGAGTCGAGCCGCCGACCCGCATCGACGCCACCTTGAGCTCCGCATTGAAGCTCCAATCCACCGTCCCCACCACGGGCCCGGACCAGCTGAGCGAACGCAGCAAGTGTCCCTGGTAGCCGTAGGTCAGGGTCGAGCCTTCGGAGGTGGTGAGGCTGCCCACCTGGCCGGCGACAGGGTCCCAGGCAAGGTCTGTCTGGCCATCCGGATGAGTGAAGCTCTCCAGCCGCCCGAGGTCATCGTAGGCGAAGCTCAGAACCTCGCCGCCGGCGCGCTGGATTTGCTCCAGCTGGCGATCCGGACGGTGGCCGAGCACGAGACCCTCGGCGGGCGTGGCGCCCGGAGGGGAGTAGGTCGAGACCTCGTCCCGGGGCGTGTACTCGAAAGCATGAGCCGGCCGCCCCGGGGGCGTCAGCGTCTCCAGATTGCTTCCAGCATCCCAGGTGAAGGCGACCCGGCGGCCGTCGGGCAGGATCTGCGACAGAGGGCGATTGGCGGCGTCGTAGGTGAAGCGGGTGACCCGCTCCAGCGGATCGGTGACCGTCTCCAGACGCCGCAACGGATCGTAGGTGAAACGCATCACCCGCGCCTCATCTGCTGCTCCGGGAGCTCCGGTACCCACCTGCACAGTCTCCAGCAGGCCATCGGCGCGGTAGGTGTAGGCCACCGGAGCGAATCCCGGCCGGGTCGTCTCCACCACCCGGCCCTTGGTATCGAGGCGCGCCGACGCCGAGCGGCCTTCGGGGGTCAGCAGGGTAGAGGTGCGGGTAGTCCCGTCGTAGAGCGATGTGAACGGATTGCCGTTGACGGTGACCACATCCAACAGGCTCGCCACGCTCAGGGGGTCGTCGGGATCGGAGAGCTGGGCATCTCTGGTCGTATAGGCCATCAGGGTCGGACCGCCGGGAAGCGCAGTGGTCAGGGCGCTGGTACGCCGGGCCGCCATGCCGAAGCGCGGATCCGGGGCCTCCTGCAGGCCGCCGACCACTCCATCCGCCCGCACTACCGTCCAGCGGCCGTCCGGGGCCCTCACGCGACGGTGCTGGCGCAAGGAACTGTCGTTCACCGCTTCGCCCTGGACTCCGTCCCTCCCTTCGAAGGTCTTGTAGACCAGAAGCGTTCCCCCGCCATCCTCCGCCGTCACCGAGGCCGCGGGAGCAAACGGCGCCCCATGGCGGATAAATCTCTGCCGCGCCTCGCTTCGATCCCGGGACTCCTCCAATCGGCCGAAGGGATCGTGCTCATAGGTCCTATCGTGGCCCCGGGGATCCAGATGCCATTCCATCAGGCCCTGGCGGTATCGGAACTGCTCCGAGATCTCTGCCGGCCCGACGAAATTCTGCAGATAGCCTTCGGGGTCGAGGACCAGGGCAACCTCCTGCCCCGACGGCGTCAGGATCCGCTCCGGTTCTCCCGAGCCGTCCCGCTGCACGGTGGTGCGCTGGGAGTCCACGTCCACCACTGCGCTCAAGCGCCCCGCGGGGTCGTATTCGAAGCGATAGAGATCCGCTCCGGTGAGGGAATGCTGCGTGCGCAGATGCCGGCCTCGGGAATCGAAGACGTGGACCGCTCCGCCTCCCCGGGAGGGCACCACCAGCTCGTCGGCGCCGAAGCCTTCCAACGCCGCCCCCATGCGCAGCACCGCGTGTCCCTCTGCATCCGCCACCAAAAGCTCACCGGAGGGAGTGGTCACCAACCCCGCTGGTTCCTTCACCGCCGTCCCCGCCGCTAGGCCACCATCGCCCCCGTCACCGCTCTGGCCGGTGCCCGCCACCGTGCGAATCACCCCCGCGGGATCCACCTTGCGCACGCGGCGGTCAAAGCCGTCACTGATGTAGACGCTGCCGTCGGAGAGCGCCGTCACTCGCACCGGGTCGATCAACAGAGCCAGCTCTGCCGCACCCCCGTCCCCCGCAAAGCCCGGCTGTCCAGTGCCGGCGAAACCGAAGATCCGGCCGTCCACCGAGATCCGGCGCACCCGCGAGGCCCCCGCTTCGGCAACATAGAGATTCCCGGCGGGCCCCAAGGCCACTCCGCTGGGCAGAGCCAAAGCCACCTGGTCCGCCGCGTCGCCGTCCTCTCCGGGCAGGCTCCCACCGCCGGCCACGGCGGTCAAAATCCCGTCGGAAGTGATCTTCACCACCCGCCCCGCTTCCGGATCCGCCAGATAAAAGCTGCCGTCCGGCGCTACTTCTACATCCGTCGGGGAAGCCAGGGTCGCAGCCACCGCCGGCAGACCGTCGTCCGGGAAGAGGCCAGCTAGCAGCCCGTGGCAAAAGTCGAGCCGCGCTGCGAGCGGCCCTTTTCCGCCGAATCTTCGTTCGAAAACCTCGCCGATACTCGCATCGCCTGCGGTTTTCCGGCCTTGATTCGGCGAAAAATTGCTCGCTCTCGCTG
>JAXHTF010000295.1 GCA_034211275.1 Acidobacteriota bacterium | reverse complement strand
AGGGGAGGTGCCGCCGGGACGGGGTCAGCGCCCGGCCCCCATTCCGTCCCTATCGCCGTAGGCGTATTCATCGCCCACCACGTAGCCCTCGCGGGCCTTCACCTCGAAGTTGGAGTTGAGGGTTTCCACCTCTACCTCTTGATACTCGCCTGCTTGTTGCTCGCCGTGGGGAGCAAAGCTGATCAAGTAATACCCAGTATTGTCTTCCGCCACCTGCTCCAGGGGAGTCAGATAGTTGGTGAAGTTGAAGTAGAACTCACCGCTGCTCTCCCAGGCCATGCGGGAAAGCACGTGGTCGAAACGATTAGCCCGTAGCGATGGGCTGACGTCGGTGGCCAGTAGATCGACGGGGTAGACTGCCACGTTGTTATCGTTGAGGGTTTGGATCATCTCCGGATAGTAACGAGTGTCCGGCCGGTAGAAGCCGAAGCTATCCACCTCACCGAAACCGATGCTGAAGAGCACGAGATTCTTACGGCCGCGCACGGCTCCCGCCGCTTCGGCGGTCATCGCCAGAGCTTCGTAGATCCGGTCCACGTCGCCCTTCGGTAAATACTCCGCCAGAGAGGGAATTCCAGCCTCCCGCAACGGAGCGTCGATGGCGAAGTCTTTGCCCTGTATCGCCTGATCGATGGCAGTCGTCAGGACGTCGGCATCGTTGGTAAAGTCGAGCAGGTTGTACTTGGGAAAATAGCTGACGACGGCCACGTAATCGTCGGGCTGGAGCGAGCGCACCCATTGCTGAGCGCGATGGCCGGCGTCCAAGAGATTGGCTCCCAACCGCGGCAGCAGATGCCGCTGGTGATGGAAGAAGAGGATGAAGTATCGGTTAATCGGGGTGACCTCGGCGTTCATTCCCGTGGTGCTGGCATCGTCGCTGGAGGCCAGGAATCGGCGATTGGTGTAGAAGGTCACGTCCTGAATCTCCACCGGCTCACCTTCCTCCCGCACGATGAAGTCGTCCTTGTCGAGGCCCAGCACCGCCTTGCCCTGACCGTCCGTCACCAGGGCGTCGATCAAGACCTCCTGGACCTCGACCCGGTCCCCGAAGCGTTCCGCCTGGGCTTGGGTGCTCTCGGCCTCGGCCATTTGAGCCTGAACCGGGACGGTGATCAGTGCGGCGAGGAAGCAGAGAAAGGTCGTCAGCAGCATCGGAAACAGACGGCCACCGTCGTGTCTGGCGCAGCTGTCGGCCTTGCTGCCGGAAGCGGTCATGAGAACATGCGAAAGAAATGTCATGGATACCTCCTATGAGGTTCGATTTTCGCGAGCGACGGACGATGTGTGATCGTCTCGATAGATCAATAGTTGCGAAAACCATACCAACGACCTCCCCGGCCTCCCCGCCCGGAGAGCCTTGGCACGTTCCTGGCATCTCCATCCGAGCCAGGACTGTCACAAGCCCGAGATCCTCGAAAGAACCATCATGAATGATTTCTTCCCCTCCCTCCTCCCCGAGCTCGTCATTCTCGGCCAGGTGATCATCGCCCTGTTGCTCGGGGGCGTCATCGGTCTCGAGCGGGAGCTGGCGGACAAGCCCGCGGGCATCCGCACCCACATGTTGGTGGGCGCGGCTTCGAGCCTGCTGGTGGGGCTTTCGGAGCTGATGATCCAACAGGCTCACGGCAGTTCCTGGGATTTGATCCAGGCCGACCCCCTGCGCGTCCTCGAGGCCGTGGTCACCGGCGTCGCGGTACTGGGGGCGGGCACCATCCTGCGCCCTCAGGACGCCAACCGCGTGGAGGGATTGACCACCGCCGCCTCCCTCTTCTTCACCGCTGGCATCGGCATTGCCTGCGCCCTCGACCAATACCTCACCGCCGTCGGCGCAACCGTCCTGATCTGGCTCACGCTGCGGGTGCTGGGCCGTATCGAAGCCGAGCACGTGGAACCCCAGGCCGACTCCGAAGATTGAGCGGCCGGTCGTTTTCCATCCCCGTCCGCAGCCTCGGGGGATCTTCCACCAGGGAGAAGCCGGCCGGTGCAGTGGAGCTTCTTGCAGGGGCGAAGTCAGCTGAACGTCTCTTCCCAAACAGGCCACTAGCAGTCCAACCCACCGGAGCCCCATGAGCCAACCCGACCCCCGCCCCCTCTCCTGCCGCAGCGCCGCCCACTGCGTCGACCTCATTCTCCAGCGCACCGCCGATTCCCGGCGCCACAGGGCTCTCCACGTCGGGCTACCCCTGGGGCTCGGCAAACCCAACCACCTGGTCAACGAGCTCTATCGGCGCGCCTGTGAGGACTCCTCCCTGCGCCTCGAGATCTTCACTGCCCTCTCCCCCGAGCCACCGAGCTGGAGCAGCGAGCTCGAACGCCGCCTGGTGGAGCCTCTCCGCGAACGCCTGTACGGAGCGTGGCCCGCCCTCGACTACGTCACCGCCCGGCGTCGCGGGGAGCTGCCGGAGAATGTCCGCGTCATCGAGTTCTACTATCCACCGGGCAGCCTGCTGGGCAATCCGGTGGCCCAGCAGAGCTATGTCTCGGACAACTACGGTGACGTCGCCGACGCCCTGCGGCGGAACGGCCTCGACGTCCTCGCCCAGCTGGTGGCGCCGCCGGAAAATCCGGTGGCTACCGGCCAGCGCTCGTTCAGCCTCTCGTCCAATCCCGACCTGACCCTCGATCTGCTGCCCTACTTCGCCGGGCGCCGGCGCCGCGGCGAGGGGGTAGCGGTGGTGGCCCAGACCAATCGCCGGCTGCCCTACATGCCCGGCGACGCCGAGGTGCCGGAGAGCGTCTTCGACGCGGTCCTCGACGAGCCCAGCCTGGATTTCCCTCTCTTCAGTATGCCCAAGCGGCCACCGGACACCGCCGCCTGGTTAGTAGGTCTGTGGGCCAGCACACTGATTCGCGACGGTGGCACGCTGCAGTTGGGCATCGGCACCCTCAGCGACGCCGTCTGCCACATGCTCGTCCGGCGCCATGGCAGCAACCAGCGTTACCGCCAGCTCCTCGCCGACGCCGGGCCAGCGGCCGCGGTGGAGGCTGCCAGCGGAATCGGTGGCCAAAGCCCCTTCCGCCGGGGCCTCTTCGCCAGCACCGAGATGCTCGTGGAGGGCCTTCTCGCCCTCTACCAGGAGGGAATTCTGCAACGCCGAGCCTATCCGGATGCAGGGTTGCAGCGGGCGGTGGACGCCCTGGAGCCGAAAGTTGGAGAAGATTTGGCGGTGCCGGGCGCCTCGCTGCTCGAAGAGATGGCCGAGCAGGGGGCGGTCCCCGAGGTCTGGGACGAAGCCACCGTCGCTCGCCTGCGGCGGCTGGGAGTTCTGGCCCAGGATGTCGAGCTCGTGGACGGCGAGCTGCACCGGCCGGGGGTCTCGGCGGTGGCCGCCGAAGTCACCACCGAAGCCCGGCGCCGGGCCATCGCCGAGGGTTTTCTGGGCTCCCGGCTCCTCGGCGGCGCCGTCGCCCACGCCGGCTTCTTCTTCGGCTCCCAGGCCTTCTATCAGGGCCTGCGGGACCTGCCCCTAGAGGCCCGCCGCGAACTTGCCATGACCCGGATCTCCTGGACCAACCGCCTCGGCGGTGACCGTGCCCTCAAACAAGCCCAGCGGCGCCATGCCCGCTTCCTCAACGAAACCATGATGGTCACCGCCCTCGGCGCCGCCGTCTCCGACGCTTTGGAGGACGGCCGGGTGGTGAGCGGCGTCGGCGGCCAGCACGACTTCGTGACCATGGCCCACCGCCTGGACGAGGCCCGTTCCGTGTTGATGCTGCCCAGCACCCGCCACGACGGCCGGCGGCTGCGCTCCAACCTGCGCTACAGCTACGGCCACGTCACCATTCCCCGTCACCAGCGGGATCTGGTGGTCACGGAATACGGCGTCGCCGACCTCCGGGGTCGCACCGACCGGGAGGTTGTCGAAGCGATCCTCGCCATCACCGACGCCCGCTTTCAGGAAGAGATCGTGGGCCAAGCCCAGAGCGCCGGCAAGCTGCCCCGGGACTATCGCCTCTCCGACCGCTGCCGCAGCAACCGGCCGGAGCGCCTGGAGGACGCCTTGGCCCCCTACCGCCGGGACGGCTTCTGCCCGCGCTTTCCTTTGGGGTCGGAGCTCGAAGAGGTCGAGGTCGACCTGGCCCAGGCCCTGCGCTCCCTGCGGCCCCTCCAGCACCTCGGCGGCTACGCGCCGTCCCGGCTCCCGGACCTCGCCCGCTCGCTGGCTCGCAGCTTCCGCTCCCCCGCCAGCGCCCGGCCCTATCTCCAGCGCATGGGATTGGAGAAACCGCAGGACCTGTCCCAACGGCTGCAGCGGCGGGCGGTGCTCCTGGGGTTGGCGCGGGCGGGGCTGCTCTGACCCACGCTGCTTGGCTCAGATCTGCGGTGCAGTTCTACTGCCAGTAGCTCTCGACGATGGAGAAATGCTTGCGCACGTAGTGTTTGTCCCAGGCGTTGTAATGCCACCATTCGATGGCCAGCTGCTGGAAGCCCGCCCGAACCATCACCTGCCGCAGCACCAGCCGGTTGGCCAGCTGCTCGTCGCTGAGGTCTCCGCTCTGGCGGTACTTCTCCTCCAGGCGCACCTGGGCCAGGGGACCGAAGTGATCCAGCGGCGTCCCCATGTCGAGGCGGTTGCCCTGGCGGTCGGCGAGGGTGATATCCACCGCCGCCCCGTAGTTGTGCATCGAGCCGCCGGCGGGGTTGGCCACGTAAGGCTGTTGGGGCGTGTCCTTCACCAGGGCCCACATGCGGCGCTGGACCCTTCGGCTACGGAGGGCGTCCACCACTACCAGATGGAGCTCCGGATAGTGCTTCCGTAGCTCGGCGCTGGCCACCGCCAAACGCCGGGCAGCGTCCTTCAGCAGGAAGCATTGCTCCATGTCGCCATAGACGTCCTCGCCCATGAAATTAGCTGCCGTTGTGTATTTGAGCTCGCAGGCGATGGTCGGATCGAGGCTCCGGACGTCCACCAGCCCCCGGTCCGCCATCCTTTGCTCGAGCTCCGTCAGCCCCTGGGAGTCGGCTGCGGCTCCGCTAGCAGCGAGACTCACCAGGAGAGCCAGGAGCCAGAGGACCGGATGGTTGAAATGAGAATTTCTCGATGTCCTGGGGGTCGGTGTCATAGAGGCCTTTCGTCAATTCGACAGGGCGATTCGGAGGAGAGCCTGGGGATCATTCATTGCGATGCTGAGCCAGCCACGAGAGACCGGCGTTGTAGATGACGTCGTGGGAACCGTCGAAGATCCACAGCGAAACCCGGTCCGAGCTGCGCTCGCCGAGGATCTGGCGCCCGGCGGCGGTCACCATG